>DASQVN010000718.1:0-4908 GCA_035640755.1 Rhodopila sp. | reverse complement strand
GCCCGGCGCGGTCAGCGGGTAGGTGCATTTGCCGACCAGCTTGGGCGAGCCGTCCTTGGCGGTATGGTCCATCAGCACCCACAGCCGCCTGGCGCCGGCCGCGAGGTCCATCGCACCGCCCACGGCAGGCGCCGTGTCGTTCTCACTGGTCGCCCAGTTCGCGATGTCGCCGTTCTCAGCCACCTGGAACGCCCCCAGGACGCACAGGTCCAGATGCCCGCCGCGGATCATCGCAAAGCTGTCGGCATGATGGCAGAAGCTGCCGCCCGGGCGGAGCGTGACGTACTGCTTGCCGGCGTTGATCAGCCAGCGGTCGATCTTGTCCTCCTCCGGCGCCGGACCCATGCCCAGCACGCCGTTTTCGGAGTGGAAGATCACTTCTCGCTCAGGTGGCACCCAGTCGGCGATGGCGGTCGGCATGCCGATGCCCAGATTGACATACCAGCCCTCGGGGATGTCGGCCGCAGCATTCTGCGCCATCTGCACACGGCTGAACGGCTTGAAGTCGGTTGTGGCGGTTGCTGACATGGCAAGAGTCCCTGGATCAGAAGCCGGTTGGATCACCATAGGGCACGTGCAGCACGCGGTCCACGAAGATGCCGGGCGTCACGACGTGGTCGGGGTTGATCTCGCCCAGGTCGCGCACGTGCTGCGTCTGCACCAGCGTGAGCTCCGAGGCCATGGCGACGATCGGGTTGAAATTCCGGCCGGCCTCCTTGAAGGTCAGGTTGCCCCAGCGGTCGGCCTCCCATGCCTCGACCAGCCCGACATCGCCTTTCAGCGCTTTCTCAAGAATGTAGGTGCGGCCGTCGATCTCGCGATGCTCCTTGCCGACCGCCATCTTGGTGCCGACCCCGGTGGCGGTGAAGAACGCGGGCACCCCGGCGCCCGCGGCGCGCATGCGTTCGGCCAGCGTGCCCTGCGGCACGATCTCCAGCTCGATCTTCCCGGCGCGGTACAATGTTTCAAATACAACAGGATCCGAGCTGCGGGGGAAGGAGCAGATGATCTTCCGCACCCGCCCCAGGTCCATCAGACGGGCGAGGCCGATCCGGCCGACGCCGGCGTTGTTGCAGGCAACGACCAGCTCCTTTGCCCCCTGTTCGATCAGGCCGTCGATCAAGGCATTGGGCTGGCCGACGGCGCCGAAGCCACCCAGCAGGACGGTCGAGCCGTCCTTGATGCCGGCCATCATCTCGGCCATGGACTGGACGATCTTGTTGATCATGAATGAGCTTTCCCGGCCCGTTTCCCTGGGCGCTTCCCGTTGCACCAGCAGACTGCCGGTTTAGCGTCGCGGCCCGCCCGTGCCAAGCAGGCGGGCCAGCGCAGGCGCTGCCGGGCCAGCATCACCACCGGGGCATCACTGCTGGGGCATCACTACTGGGGCAGCATCATTGCTGTGGCTTGGTTTGCGCGCGGCGGCCGCGGTGATCGTTCATGTCATAGTGCCGGAACATGGTGTCGGCGGTCTGCTTCTGCTCATCCGACAACTGGCCATACAGCGTGTCGAAGGCCGCGGACAGGCGCTGGACCCCCTGCGCGCGGTCCTGTTCGATCCGCGCATAGTCGCGCAGATTATCGGCCGCGCTCATGCGCTCAAGCGTATCGGATCGCTGCCGGTAGTCCTGCTCGATCGTATTGGCATTGTCGTGCATCACTTGGGCGAAGCCGTTCCAGGCGGCCTCCTGCGCCGTGGTGATGTGCAGGCGCTGGTGCATGCTCTGGATCCGCTCATCCAACGTCGCATGATAGCGGTCCGGCCGCTTTGCCGCCCGTTCGGTCCCCCGTTCGGCGTGCTTCTGTTCCGTCTGGGGTGGCTGGGCATTCGGCGTGGGCTGGTTGCCGGGAGGTGTCTCGGTCTGCGCCAGCGCCGGCGCGGCGGCGATCAGCAGGGCGCTCAGCAGGACGGGCAGTGGTCGCATCAGGCATCATCCTTCTTGGGTTGCAGCGGCAGATGGGGAATCGGTGCCGCTCTGGCCAGCATGGGGCAAAACGGTTACAGCGTTGTGTCCAGAGCATGATCGAAAGTTGGGGCCGCTGCGCGGTTCCGGTCGACAACCGAATCCCCGGGGAGAGAAGGTGGATGAACGGCGCCGAAAGCCTTGTGCATTCCTTGCTGAAGAGCGGTGTGGATACGTGCTTTTCCAACCCTGGCACGTCGGAGATGCACTTCGTCGCGGCGCTGGACCGTATCCCCGGCATGCGCTGTGTGCTGGGCCTGTTCGAGGGCGTGGTGACCGGCGCCGCCGACGGCTACGCGCGCATGGCAGGCAAGCCGGCCGCGACACTTCTGCACTGCGGGCCGGGCCTCGCCAACGGCCTTGCCAACCTCCACAACGCTCGGCGGGCGGCGACTCCGGTCGTGAATATCGTGGGCGATCAGGCGACCTATCACCGCCCGCTGGACGCGCCGCTGACCGCCGATACGGAAGGCTGGGCGCGGGGCGTGTCCGGCTGGGTGCGCACGGCGATGGATGTGCGCACGGTCGGCGCCGACGCCGCCGCAGCGGTGCAGGCGTCGATGATCGCGCCCGGCCAGATCGCCACACTCATCCTGCCATCTGATACATCCTGGAACGAGGGCGGCATCATTGCCGATGCCCTGCCGCGCCTGCCGACGCCCACCGCCGAACCGAAGCAGGTGCGGGATGCGGCAAACGTCCTGCGCCGCGGCGGCGCCGGCGTCGTGCTGTTGCTGGGCGGCGCGGCGCTGCACGAAGAAGGGCTGGCGCTGGCGCACCGCATCCAGGCGGCGACCGGCTGCCGCGTGGTCGCACAAGGATCCAACGCCCGCATGGCGCGCGGGCAGGGGCGCCTGGCGGTCGACCGCATCCCCTACGTCGTCGATGTCGCAGTCAAGGCAATGGAGGGAACCAGGCAACTCATCCTTGCCGGATCACGCAAGCCGGTGACCTTCTTCGCCTATCCGAACAAACCGCAGTCCTCGATCCCGGACGACGCGGCGGTCCACCTCCTGGCTCGCCCCGAGCAGGATGTCATCGAGGCGCTGGCCCGGCTGGCCGACGCGCTCGATTGCCCGAAGATCCCGGCACCTGACAACGGCAACCGTCCGCAGACCGGCACCGGCGCGCTGACGCCCGAGGCGGTGGCGGCGACGCTGGGTGCCTTGATGCCCGAAGGCGCGGTCATCGCCGACGAGTCGGTTAGTTTCGGGCGTGGCTTCTTTGCCAATACGCGTGCCGCACCGCCGCATGATTGGCTGAACGTGAGCGGCGGCGCGATCGGCGGCGGCATGCCCATGGCGACAGGCGCGGCACTGGGCGCGCCCGGGCGGCGGGTGATCAATCTGCAGGCCGACGGGTCGGCGATGTACACCGTGCAGGCACTTTGGACACAAGCGCGGGAGCGGTTGGACGTCACAACGGTTCTGCTCTCGAACAGGAAATATGCCATCCTGCTGGGTGAGCTCGCCAATGTCGGCGCGAATCCGGGGCGGACCGCGCTGGACATGATGGATCTCGGCAATCCGGATATCGGTTGGTCTCGCCTTGCGGGATCGATGGGCGTGGAAGCCGCCCGTACCGACACGGCCGAGGGATTCGCCGACCTCCTGGCGCAGTCCTTGAAGCGTTCGGGACCGTTCCTGATCGAGCTGTTGATCTGACGATCCTGCCGCCATTCCGCGAAAGTCACGTCTCTTCCGCGTTCCGGTCACTTGACCGTAGCGACGTGCGTGCGTACATCTTCCGGACCGGCAAGCGTTAACCGGGCCCGGAACCAACCGGCTCGTAAACGGGAGGATAAGAATGGTCAAAGCAGCCAAGACTGCCAAGCAGTCAACCAAGGCACGCGCGGTATCAGGCGCACGGTCGCGCCCGGCGAAGGCGCAGCCGGCGACGCGAACAGTCACCGAAACGGCACAAAGCGGCTGGGCCACCGATCTGGTCTTTGATGTGCGCGAACCAAAGCTCGCGGTCAGCCTTCGGCTGGATGCGGATGTGCTGCGCTTCTTCCGCGCGTTCGGGGCCGGCTATCAGACCCGGATCAATGAGGTGCTGAAGGCCTTCATGCACGCCCGCGGCGGTGTTGATCCGGCGCACCGTGTCCCACCGCCGTCGCGTTCAAGGCATGTCTCGCCAGGGAACGGCAAGCGGGCAGGTTGATCGGGAAATCCCTCGGGCGCCCCCTCGGGCGCCCCTCGGACGATAATGTGAGCAGCCCAGGCGCCACGCTATCGCGCTCGGCTTCGCATATCCCGCGGCAGGATGCCGTACGTCAGGCTGCCGAGCCGCTTCCGTTGTTATGTGCTGCGACCCAGGCGCGCAGAACGAATCCGATCTCGCGTTGCCAGTTTGCACTGTTGGCCTTGAACCACGCGGCTGTGTCACCATCGATGGCTACAGTGACAGGATTGCTGCGGGCAGGCGGCCAGTCCGGAATCTCGGCGGGCTGACGGTCCGGGCCTTGTTCGTCGATCCCAAGGCACGCCGCTAGCAGTTCGTCATCATCCAGGGTTTCGGCATCCGCTCCGGACTCACTCGAAAAGAACGACACGTAACGCTATCCTGAAATCCGGCACTGAAAAATTACGTCTGAGATCAACCCCGACGACCCCTGGCTTGGTCCCGGAGCGGATGCCTGCAGACAATCTATCCGGAAGTGATTAATAAACCGTTAACGCGACCTCGGAAAATCATGCAGGCGTACTGATTTCGCCGGAGGCAAGCCGATGGAGGCTTCAGTCGGCCGCATCTGCGACGTCGTCCGTCGGCTTCCTGCCCGCGCGGATCCGCTTTACGGCCGTCTCGACATGCCGGCTGAAGACATATTCGGCCGAGCGCTGGTGATCGAGCGGGATGTCCGGGGCCATCGGCCCCTCCGTGCGGATGCCGCGGATCGCCTGCGCTGCGGCACGCCAGGGACGACGTACGGTCTCCCCGACCG
>DASQVN010000717.1:0-6847 GCA_035640755.1 Rhodopila sp. | reverse complement strand
ATAGAGCGAGGATTCGCGCCAGGCATTCAGCATGTACAGCCGCATCTCGGACTCGCCTTGTGCGCGGGCCTCGGTCGCGTGCATGTGGATGCAGAAGGCGCAGCCGTTGATCTGTGAGGCGCGCATCTCGACCAGGTGGATCAGGTTCTGCTCCAGCCCGCTGGCCTGGATGCTGGCGACCAGTGCCCGCATGGCCTTGATCCCTTCCGGGGCCAGTTTGTACGCGTTGTTCAGCCGTGGTGTCATGTGTCCTCTCCATGTTGAACGCGCACAGGACGAGGGGGCAGGGACCGGTGTGACATATGAACTCCGGAGGCGGCCGGATTTCAGTTGTGATCGGGCACGGTCAGCACCGTCTCGCTGCTGTCGACCACGAACACGGCGAGCAGCCGCGCAGGCTCCGTCTGGCTCGCGTTCTCGCTGATGACATGGCGGTCACCAGGCAGTTCGGTGAAGCTTTCGCCGGCATGATACACCTTGGCCGGGCCGTCATTGACCTGGCTGCGGACCGCGCCGTCCAGGACGGTCGCGAAGATGAACGCGGATTTCGCGTGCCTGTGCGCGGGGGAGGCGCCGCCCGGCGCATACTCGACGAGCACCGCCTTGACGCTCTTGCCCGGCACGTTCGGCAGCGCGTGGTCGTAGATCAGCTTCACCTTGGCGCCTTCGTCCGCGGCGGCCTTGGCGGACGGGTTGGAGACCAGCAGGGAAGCCAGCACAGCGGCGGCGAGATATTTCATGATCATCCTCGGGCATGGTGGACGCAGCCAGGACGAGACGGCGTCCAGCCATGTGACACACGCCGTGTCACTCTCCCACAAATCCAGGATGATCGGAAACGCGGGCGCCGGCTCAGCGCCAACTCAGCGCCGGATCAGCGTACCCGGACCAGCTTCGGTGAACAGCTCCAGCAGGCAGGCGTGCGGCACACGCCCATCGAGGATCACGGCCGCCTTGACCCCCTGGCGCACCGCCTCGACGCAGTTCTCGACCTTGGGGATCATGCCGCCGGTGATCGTGCCATCCTGGATGCGGGCCTCGACATCGGCCAGGCTGAGCTCCTGGATCAGCTTCCTGTCCTTGTCCAGCACGCCCGGAACATCGGTCAGCATCAGCAGCCGCTGCGCGCTCAGCGCGCCGGCCACCGCGGCGGCAACGGTATCGGCGTTGATGTTGTAGGTCTCGCCGTCCTCGCCCACGCCCACCGGCGCGATGACCGGAACCAGGCCGCCGCCGGTCAGCGCGTGGATGACGCGCACGTCAACACCCGCCGGCTCCCCCACGAACCCCAGGTCCAGCACCCGCTCGATATTGCTGCCGGGATCGACCTTGGTGCGGGTCAGCTTGCGGGCGCGGATCATCCCGCCATCCTTGCCGCAGACGCCGACCGCCAGCGCGCCCGCCCGGGTGATCAGGCCGGCCACGTATTTGTTGACGGTGCCGGCCAGCACCATCTCCACCACCTCGACCATCGCAGCGTCGGTGACGCGCAGGCCATCCACGAAGGTGGACTGGATCGCCAGGCGCTTCAGCATGGCGTTGATCTGCGGCCCGCCGCCGTGAACCACGACCGGGCTGACGCCGACCTGCTTGAGCAGGGCGATGTCGCGGCCGAACTGGTCCGCCAGGTGTTCTTCGCCCATGGCATGACCGCCGTATTTGACGACCACCGTCGCCCCGGCATAGCGGCGCAGATACGGCAGCGCCCGGGCCAGCACGCGCGCCTGTTGGGTGGCCGCTTCGATGTCGATCACGGGGCGGTCTAACACAGGGCGATCTGTCTGGCTCATGGCCGGCGTGTAGGACGCTATCGGATCGAGGGTCAAGCCTGCGCGGGCACGCCGAACCGCGCCCCATTAACGTTTCAGTAAGACCTGTTGCGTAAGCATGGCACCGCAGCAGCAGGAGAGCACGCGTGCAGCGGACCGCGACCACATTCTTGCCCGACGGCCTCGGCGGCGCAGGCGCACCGCGCCCGAAACCCGAGCGTGGCGGGCGCGCGCGGACCGGGCTGCCTGATCTCGTGCTGGGGCACCTACCGATCGGCGTCGCGGTGATCGACCGCCATGCGCGCCTCCTGTACTGGAACACGCAGGCGGCGATACTGTGGGACCTGCCGCCGTTTCTGACCGCCGAACACCCCCCGCTCGCGCAGGCGGTCGCACGGCTGACGATGCTCTCGCCCGGACAGCAGGAACGCCTCGTCGGTTTCTGCACCGATCACGTCGCCCAGGGCGACCACGTGCAGCCGGAAAGCTGCCTGCGCATCGCCCCCAGCCGCGATTGGCGCCTCTCGGTCCAGGTGCGCGGGATGGGGCGCGGCACTTGGCTGGTGATGCTGCACGACAGCCGCACCGACAGTCTGCTGGGGCGCGGACCGGTGGACAACCGCCAGGGCGACGGTTCCTACGACGCGCTGACCATGGTACGGAACCGCCAGCACTTCGAGCGGATGCTGACAGGCCTGCCGCCCGACGCTCGGCATGCCGTGCTGCTGGTCGATGTCAACGGTCTTGATCACGTCAACACGACCAAGGGGCGCGCCGTCGGCGATGCCCTGCTGTGCCTGATCGCCCGCCGCCTGCCGCGGGAGATGCGGGACGACGATCTGCTGGCGCGCTGGCAGGACGACGCGTTCGCCGTGCTGGTCCCCAACAGGGACGGGGCCGTACCGCTGGCCGAACGGTTGCTCCTGACGCTGGCGCAGCCCTTCCTGATCGAAGGACACACCTTCACGGCCGGTTTCGGGATCGGCATCGCGGAATGGCGCGGATCGGCCGACCTTCTGATGGAGCACGCGACCGCGGCGCTGCACACCGCCAAGCGGCAAGGCGCCAACCACTGCGCGCTGTTCGAGGCACCGCGAGCCAGAACAACCGCCTGACCGGATCGTCGTGTACCAGCAGCGGCTAATCTGCAGCCGCTTCGACCGTGACGTTCCGAGCCGTGCCGCGGCGCTTGTGGCATCTGGTAAATGCATCCCGTGCCGCCCCCCTCTTGAGGGGACGGACCGCTTTGGCCGATAAAGCCCATGCCGGACTGATCCGGATCAATGCAAGCCGCGGCGCACCGTCGGCACCAGGGAGAAACCGACCAAATGATCGCAACCCGTCGTACCCTCTTGGGCGGCGCTGCCACAACGGCGCTGACACCGCTCCGCCGCGCCCGCAGCCAAGGGGGCGCTAACCAGGGGCGCACGAAGCTGGTGATCGGCGTGCTGACCGACCTCTCCGGCACCTATCGTGACAACACCGGCCCCACCTCGGTCGCCGCCACCCGGCTCGCGGTCGAGGAAATGAAGTCGCACCTCGACTGCGACATCGAGGTGATCTCCGCCGACCACCAGAACAAGCCGGATGTCGCGGCCGCCATCGCTCGGCAGTGGTTCGACAGCGGCGTCGATGTGGCGGCGGACGTGCCGACATCCTCGGTGGCGCTGGCGGTCGCGCAGGTGGCGAAGGAGAAGGACAAGATGATGCTCAACGCGTCCGCGACCGTGTCGTCGCTGACCGATGAGCAGTGCACCCCGAACACCATCGTCTGGAGCTTCGACACCTACGAGAACGCCCATTCCACCGGCGGATCGCTGATCGCCCAGGGTTTCAAGTCCTGGTACTTCGTCACCGCCGACTATGCCTTCGGCCAGTCGCTGGAGAAGCTCACCAGCGATGTGGTGAAAGCCGGCGGCGGCGAGGTCAAAGGCACGCTGCACTACCCGTTCCCGGACACGACGGACTTCTCGTCCTACCTCGCGCAGGCGCAGGCGAGTGGGGCGCAGGTGGTGGCCTTCGCCAACGCCGGCCTGGATACCGAGAACTGCATCAAGCAGGCGGCCGAGTTCGGCCTGAACAAGACCAACAAGCTGGCACCGCTGCTGATGTTCATCCAGAACGCGCATTCCCTGGGCACGCGGGTCTGCGGCGGTCTGCTGACCACCGAAACCTTCTACTGGGACATGAACGACGGCACCCGCGCCTTCACCAAGCGGCTGCTCGCGCTCACCAAGCAGAACAACTACCCGAACCAGGCGCAGGCCAGCTCCTACAGCTCCACCCTGCATTACATGAAGACGGTCGCCGCCATGGGCGGTGCCGCGGCGAAGAAGAGCGGACGCGCTGTCGTCGCCAAGATGAAGGAACTGCCCACGCAGGATGAGGCGTTCGGCGCCGGCCGCATCCGCGCCGACGGGCGCGGCGAGTTCCCCGCCTATCTGTTCCAGGTCAAGACACCCGAGGAAAGCAAGGGCGAGTGGGATCTCTACAAGCTGGTGCGCACCTCCCCCGCTGCCGAGGTGCTGCATCCGCTCAATCCGAAATGCAAGTTCACCTGAAAGGGGTCAGGCGCCCCAAGAGGTCAGCGCCCGGAGGCGGAGCCGAACGACCCGGATCACCGGGTGCGCAATCCGCGTCCGGGCACATTTGCCGGTCGTGCCGTTGCGTCACTGGCCCTGCACGACGTCCGTTCCCGTCGTGACCGCCGCAGCGCCGCCATCCACGACCAGCCAGGCCGCACCCGGCGTAACGGGACAACGGCCACTACATGTTACGGTCAGCGCTATTCCGCCGCGACCGGCGCTGCCTCATACTTCTCAAGCAGGCGACGGCCGAGCTGCACGGCCTCATCGGGTGTCATCCAGGACCAGTCGGCCCCGCGGGAGCGGACGGCCACCCAAACCGTTTCGCCATGCACGTGCTCTTCAACTGAGAGCGGTGTTGCATGCGACATGATCTTATCCCCGTCTAATGGATTGCACCCGTTGCGTGTCGCCGCCTCGGACTGGCCGCCGGCGATGTCATCCCAATCGCGTGTCTTCAAGCTATCGTGATTAGAGATGCCGCATTCTTGCCGCAAACACCCGCGCCGCCGCAACACCAAAAATGCCGTTTCGGCCAAAACAGCGATCACATCTACCTATCGGATCTGCAACGATATCCCGCGCCGCATGCCCCCACAGCCATGCGCTGGAAATCCCGCCTGCCCGGTTGCCTGCCCCGTTACCTGAACGTATAGACATTCAGCGCATTGTCGCGGAACAGCATGCGCTTTTCCTGTTCGGTCATCTGGAACCGGAATGCCAGGTACGGGTCGTCGAAATCCCAGTGCGGATAGTCGCTGGAATAGACCATCCGGTCCCAGCCGATCCATTCGAACACCTGCCGCAGGTCCTCCGGCGCTTCGGGTTCCTCCACGGGCTGCGTGGCAAACCAGAGATTGGTCCGGAAATACTCGGACGGCTTGCGCTTCAGGTCCGGCACTTCGCCGCGCATCTTCGCCCAGTGCGCATCGAGCCGCCACATCAGCGTCGGCACCCAGCCGAACCCGCCTTCGATCAGCACGACTTTCAGGTTTGGGAAGGCATCGAATACGCCCTCCAGCACCAGGCTCGCCGCCTGGTTCTGCATCGAATGCACCAGCACGTGGTGGTCCTCGATATAGAACTGCGGCCACCCGCTGGCCGACGGCGCGCTGCTCTGCGTGCCGCCGACGTGCAGGCCGATCGAAAGTCCGTTCGCCTGCGCGGCAGCGAAGATCGGCCAGTACCGCCGCCGCCCCAGCGGTTCCGATGTCTTCGAGCCAAGCTGGATCTGCGCAAACCGCCGGTCGCCGGCACGCTTTTCGATCTCCTTCACCGACGCGTCCGGGTCGTCCTGCGGCACCAAAATCGACGCCCGCAGCCGCGGCTCGGCATCAACGAAATCATGCGCCTGCCAGTCGTTCATGGCGCTGCACAGCGCCGCCGCCTCGTCCAGGTTGCGCGATGTGTTGCCGCCCAGCAGCGGCTCCAGCACGCCGTACGCGATGTTGTAGGGATCAAGAAGCTGCTGGCGGATGAAATCCACGTCCGACCCTGGCAGCCCGCCGCCCGGCGGCCAGGCATCGCGCCGCGACGTGTTGGGGGAGAAACGAGGATACGTGCCCCGGTCCGCATACGGCCCGCAGTTGAACTTGCCGTATTCCGCCACGTGCTTCCGCCAGCGTTCCGATAGGTACTGATTCAGCGCGCCCGGCTTCGGATATGGGTGAACATCGCAGTCAATGATGCCCAGACGCTCGTCAGCCTGCGTGGGACGAGCCCGTGTATCGACGGGTGCATTCATTGCACGGTCTCCTTCAGGCGGGGATAGGTGGCCAGCGGGTTGTCGATGCGCATCCGCCGCTGCAGCTCCTCCGGCAGGCCGGGCGGCGTGACCGCATCGTCCTCGAACTGCCAGTGCGGGTAGTCGGAGGCGAACAGCAGCATGTGGTCGGCATCGATCTGCCCGATGATACGCTCGACCGCATCCCTGTCGGGCGCATCGAACGGCTGCATCGTCAGGCGGAAATTGCCGCGGATGATTTCGGCTGGGGAGCGGTTGACCCACGGCACCTCGGCCCGCACGCCGCGCCACGTCTTGATCGCGCGCCACAGGAACCCCGGCAGCCAGCTCACGCCCGATTCGATCAGCACGAACGTCAGGTCGGGAAACTTGTTGAACACGCCATTGGAAATCAGGCTGAGGATCTGGTCCTCGAACGTCTGATGATGCGCGACGTAGTCGTGCAGGTAGTGCGACGGCCAGCCGGTCGAGGTGGGCGCGTAACGATACATGCTGCCGGCATGGATGCCGATCGGCAGCCCATGCCGCGCCGCCGCCCCATAGATCGGCCAGTAATAGGAACGGCCGAGCATCATTTCGCAGGCGACGGGCAGCAGGATCTGCACGAAGCGGCGGTCGGGGGCGCAGCGCTCGATCTCCTCCACCGCCATCAGCGGCGCCTGCGCCGGCACGACGATCGAGGCCCTCAGCCGCGGCTCCTGGTCCAACCAGTGTTCGCGCACCCAGTCATTAACCGCGGAGCAGATCGC
>DASQVN010000716.1:0-7603 GCA_035640755.1 Rhodopila sp. | reverse complement strand
GACCGTGGCGCAAGTGCGGGCGGGGTGGCGATCATCGGGGCCGGGCTGATCGTCATCGCGCTCGGGGCAGCCGGCACGTCGCTATGGCTGGAAGAGGCCGGGCTGGTGCTGGCCGGGTTGGGCATGGGCTGCGCGACGGGGCCGCTGATGGGGATTGCGGTCGCCTCGGTTGGGTCGAGGCGGGCAGGGACGGCCTCGTCGCTGATCAATGTGGCGCGGATGGCGGGGGCGACGATCGGCGTTGCTGCGCTGGGCGCGGTGTTTGCGTTTGCCGGAGAGGGTGCCGCAGGGCTGCGGATGGCCATGCTGCTGGGCGGCGCGGTGCAGATTGCCGGCGGTGCTACGGCGTTGGTGGCAGGGCCGCATGAGCGGCGGTGACCCAGGGTTTGCAGGTTGAGACCCACACGATGGGCGTGTGGGTCTCGCCTGAAACCATCGGTGACCTTCGATCAGGCGGCCTTGATGAGGCCGAGCTGGGTGAGCGCGGTGACGCCGTCGTCGAGGCCGATCTCCTCGACGATTTTTCCGTCCTGGAGGCGCAGCACGGTGGTTCCGGTGAAATGCATCCTCCGCCCGGTCGCGGCCGGCAGTGAGCCGGCCAGGAAGTCGCCGAAGGCTGGGCCGGTGTGCATGCCGCCACCTTCCCACTGGCCGACAACGTAGTCTCCTTCGGCGATCAGGTCGGCGGTGCCCCAGAAATTGAGGTCGGGGAATGCTTCGCGGAAGCCGGTCATGAAGGCCTTGATGTCGGCACGGCCGCGGCGCGGCTCATGCAGCGAATACTTCAGCAGCATGTCGGGCGCCGCGATCTCATCGACCACGGCAAGGTTGCACTTCTCGCCCCAGAACTCGGTGAACCAGCGGCCGACGACGGCCTTGTTGGCATCTTCCTTGCCCATACGGTTGTCCTTCCATTCTCGCGTTGGTGGCTTGTTTGGTCGCCTGATTCAGACTTCCGACGATCCCGCCTTCGGTCATCATGCTCCAGCGAGGGGACGGAACCGGTCCGATCCCCTGCAGTGACGCTAGGCTTGAGGGGCCGAGGCGCGCCCTCCGCTTCTTGCCCTGGCATCGGGCCGCGTTCGCTTGCAGGAGGGGGCCGAACGGCGCTGGAAGCGGCTATACCAGCGGCCCGAAGGATTGACCGTTTTCCCAACGGCCGGGCCGCTGGTATCTTGTTGATTTCGCGCGGCCGCCCCACCAATCCCGCGCGCATACCAGCCGGTCCGGAGGACCGCTGGTATCAAGCCGCGGAGATGTCGCGGTCGTTGAAGCGCGGCAAATAGAGGGTGAAGGTGGTGCCGCGGCCGGGTTGGGAGGCAACCTGGACGTCGCCGCCTGACTGCTTGGCGAAGCCGTAGATCATGGAGAGACCGAGGCCGGTGCCCTGGCCGGCGGGCTTGGTGGTGAAGAATGGGTCAAAGACGCGGGCCATGATCTCGGGCGGCATGCCAATTCCGGTGTCGGTGACGGTGAAACGCACATACTCGCCGGGCGCCATGTCGGCGCCGTGCAGGCCGATGTAGGCTGCATCGGCACGGATGTTATCGGCGGCGATGGTCAGGCGCCCGCCTTCGGGCATGGCGTCGCGGGCGTTGATTGCCAGATTGAGGATCGCGTTTTCAAACTGGTTAGGGTCGCACAGCGTCGGCCAGAGCCCATCGGGGAACTGCATCCGTACCTCAATGGCGGGGGTGAGCGTGCGGCGGAGCAGTTCCTCCATGCCGAGGATGAGCGCACCCGCGTCCACCCGTTCCGGCGAAAGGGGCTGGCGCCGCGCGAAGGCCATCAGCCGCTGGGTCAGTGCCGAGGCGCGCTGGGCGGCGTCCTGTGCCATGGCGAGGAACTTTGCGGCGCCCGGTCCGGCGCCCGCGATCCTAGGCGCGAGCAGTTCGAGGCTGCCCATGATGGCCGTGAGCATGTTGTTGAAGTCGTGGGCGAGCCCGCCGGTGAGCTGGCCGATTGCCTCCATCTTCTGCGCCTGGCGCAACGCGTCCTCGGCTTGGCGGCGTTCCGTGATCTCGGTGGCTTCGGGGACAATGGCGACGACGGTGCCGGTTTCATCGGCGATGGGCCGGAGGGCGAAGTCGTAGGTGCGAGGGCCGGCGGGAAGCTGGAGGGTGATTTCGCGATGCACGGACTGCCCGTCGCGGGCGGCCATGACGGCGTCGCGGATCATCTCCGGCATACCCTGGGTGCCAGTGAACCAGGGGGTTTCCCAGAACGGGGTGCCTATGACGTCCTCGGGCCGAGCGTCGATGACGGCGAGGGCCTTGGCGTTGGCTTCCAGGAGACGGCCGTCGAGGGAGAGTAGGGCCTGCAATTGATGGCTGGTGGCGAAGACCGTGCGCAGCCGCGCCTCACTGGTGCGCAGGGCGGCGGTGCGTTCGGCGACGAGATCCTCGAGCGCCTCATTGGCAAGGCGCAGGGCCTCCTCGGCCCAGGCGCGCTGCATGGCGTCCCAGGTACGGCCGGCGACGTCCTCGACCAGGGTGACCTCATCGCGTTCCCAGTGGTGGGGGGCGCGGAAGGCGGCGAACAGGCATGCGCTGAAGCGGCCGTCGCGGACCAGCGGGACGGAGATGAAGGAACGGGTCTGCAAAGCCGCCCAGATGTCTGGATCGGCTGTGGGGTCGGTACTGACATCGTCCTGGAAGGCAGTGAGGCCTTGGCGCTGGCGTGCGGCGTGCTCGGGGCCGAAGTCATCCAACCGGTGGAGGCCGCTGAGCGGCGGGACGCCATCGGTGTAATGCGTCATGACCTCAATGGTGCGGCCGTCCGGCTGGACGTGCCCGAAGCCGACCCGATTGGCGCCGAGATGGCGGCCAAGTGCGTGTGCAACGGTTTCGAGCAGGGTATCGGCATTGCCGTGGGTGCGCATCCGGTCGGCGAGTTCCAGCAGGAAGGACTGGCGGATGGCGGCGCGCTTGCGTGCGGTGATGTCGATCGCGGTGCCCAGGGCGCGGCGGCAGCGTCCGTCCTGGAACAGGCCCTTGCCCTTGGCGGCGACCCAGCGGATGACGCCGTCCTCCTTGCCGACGGTGCGGTATTCAACGTCGTAGACGGCGCGGATGGCGGGATCGATTGCGGAGGCGAAGGCAGCGGTGACGAATGCCCGATCGTCGGGGTGCAGGCCGGCGTAGAAATCATCCAGGCTGCACGGAACATGCGGGGAGATGCCGAACATCGCCTTGGTGCGGTCGGACCAGGTCAGCACGTTGGTCTCGAGGTCGAGATCCCAGGTGCCGATCTCCGCGGCCTCGGTAGCGAGACGAAGGGCCTCCTCGCTGAGCTCGAGCCGCAGCTCGGCCTGCCGCCGCTCGGTGATGTCGAGCGTCACGCCCATCATGCGGATCGGCGTGCCGTCCGGGGCGCGGGCGATCTGGGCGCGGACGTGCAGCCAGGCGTAATCTCCGTCCGGGCGGCGGACCCGGTACTCGGTGTCGAATTCGGTTTCGGTGGCGAGGGCACGCTCGAGACTGGCGCGCCAGCCGGCGCGGTCATCCGGGTGGATGGCACGCTCCAGTTCCGCCCAGTCGAACGCGGCAGTTCGGCCGTAGCCGAAGCGGTCGCTGAACAGGACTGAGCCGTAGAGCTCGTTGGTGCGCAGGTCGATGGTCCAGGCGCCCATGCGGCCGGCCCTGGAGACGAAGCGCAGCCATTCGGCATCCGCTTCGGGGCCTGCCGCGGACGCGGCTGGCCGTTCTGGGGCCGGGCGGGGGCCCGGACTGTCGGAGCCGACACTGCCGGGCCTGTGTCCTGTGTTCTCGGCGGTCATGTCGATCTCGGGTTGCGGACCATGCCTCGGCGGCACTGAATGACGCCTCTGGCCAGGGGAATTGTACTTACATTTCAGGTGGCGGTCCACAACGCGAACGATTTCGGTAGGCGGTGCCGGGGCCAGAGGCGTCGCTTTCGGCAGAGAGGCGACCGGCGCGGGTGGTTGGACCGCGCCGGGTGGGGTTGTTAGCTGAGCACGTGGGTCACGGTTGCTGACGGGTCGGACTCAACCCATCATGTCAGTCGGCGCCGGCGGCTGCCAGCTTGCCGCGGGCCTTGTGCTCGACGTCAAACAACAGGCCGCGGCGGCGCGTATAGCACCACCATGTCAGGGCAATGCAGGTGACGTAGAAAGCGAGGAAGCCGTACAGCGCGAACTCCGCGCCCCCGGTTGCGGCAATCGAGGTGCCGAACGACTTGGGGATGAAGAAGGCGCCGTAGGCCGCGACGGCCGAGGTGAACCCGATGATCGCGGCGGATTCCTTGTCGGCCTGCGGGAGACCTGGCGAGAGCCGCGCCACCTCCTTGCGCATGATCTGCGGGATCATCTGGAAGGTGGAGGCGTTGCCGACGCCGCTTGCGGCGAACAGGAACAGGAAGCTGGCGAAGAAGGCCGGGAAGGCGGCTGGGCTGCCCTTTATGCAGATGGCGTAGAGAATGCCGAGCGTGCCGAGGCACATGGCGACGAATACGCACAGCGTGATCCGTCTGCCGCCGAAGCGGTCGCACGCGTTGCCGGCGGCGGCGCGGGCCGCGGCCCCGACGAGCGGGCCGAGGTGACTGCGCATCCCGAGCGGCTCGAGGATCTGGCGCGGGCGGTGTCGGACTGCCCCTCGGCCTGCGAAGGCGGGCGGCTGGGCCAGGTGACACGCGGCGAGACAACACCGGAGTTCGAGGCGGCGCTGCTGACGTTGGAAGCGGGACAGACCTGCGCGGAACCGGTGCAGACGCGGTATGGCGTGCACGTGCTGCGCCTGGAACGGAAAGTCAACGGCCAGGTGCTGCCGTTCGTGCAGGTGCGGGAGCGGATCGCCGCCTATCTGAAGGAAAGCTCCGGGCGCCGTGCGGTGGCGCAGTATGTGCGGCTGCTGGCCGGCGAGGCGCGCATCAGCGGTTTTGACATCGACGCCGCGGCGTCGCCGCTGCTGCAATAGGGGGTCTGGATGCTGGGGGAGATCATCAACGGGCTAACCAACGCCGCCACGGCCGAGGAGGTCGCTGTCGCCGTGGGCCGGCCGGAAATCCTGGAGCGCATCCGGCGGGCGGCGGAAGCTGACGGGGGCCGGTTGGTGCGCTGGTTGCCTCCAAGGTGCGGCACGTGGTCGAGCAGGGCGGCGAGGATATCTGGCTCGATCTCCTAGGCTTGATGTCGGGCTCGCCGCAGCCGGGCGTGGCGGCGGTGGAGCCCGTGCTGGCCTATGCGTTCCCCGATCCGGTACGGGTTCGGATCGCGCGGAAGGCGTCATGAATGCGATTGCTCCGGCCTTTGGCTGCGCTGGCGGCGGGATGCCGTTCGCCGATGCGCTGGACCGGGTGTGGCACTGCCGAACGGAGCGCTGCCGGCCGAGGTGGTGCCCGTCGAAGGCTGTGCGGGGCGCGTTCTGGCCTGCAGGGTCGCGGCTCGGCTCGATCTGCCGGGGTTCGACCAGTCGGCGATGGACGGATACGCGATATGTTCGGCGGGGATCATGCCGGGGACTGCGGTTCCGGTGACCGGGCGCACCGCCGCAGGAGAAGCACCCGGGCAGATCACGGCGGGCGGGCGCACCGGATCCTGACCGGTGCGCCGCTGCCGGACGGCGCGGATGCGGTGATCGCGCAGGAGCAGATGCGGAAGGGGAGGGTTGCCATGCCAGACGTCACGGACAATATGATCCGCAATCGGTATGAGATGCTGGTCGACGGGCAGACGGCGTTCGTCGCATACCGCCGCCAGGAGTACCGGATCACCCTGGTCCATACCGAGGTGCCGCAGGCGCTTTCGGGGCGGGGGATCGGGTCGGCGCTGGCGCGAGCGGTGCTGGACGATGTCCGCCGCCGCGGCCTGCGTGTCGTTGCGGAGTGTGAATTCATCGCGGGATATATCGAACGCCATCCCGCGTATGCTGATCTTGTTGCGAGGTAGTGGATCATGACGGGTACGCCTTCGGCTCCTTTTCCGGAAACCGCTGAACGTCGAGCGGCGATCTCGCGCGAGATCCGGGAGGCGACGGGGCTGGATTATGCGGTATTGGAACGGCTGGTACGCGCGTTCTACGAGCGGGCGCGGCGGGACGAGGTGATCGGCCGCAAGTTCGATCATGTGCGGGACTGGGAAAAGCACATCGCGCAGATCACCGCGTTCTGGTCATCGGTGGCGCTGATGAGCGGGCGTTACCATGGCCAGCCGCTGCCGGCGCATTTCCCGCTGGAGCTGGAGCCGCAGCATTTCCTGCGGTGGCTGGCGCTGTTCGAGCAGACCGTCCAGGAAATCTGCACGCCAGCGGCGGCAGAGTTGCTGATGGACAAGGCTCGGCGGATTGCGCGCAGCATGGAGATGGGCATCTCGGTCATGCGTGGTGAGCTGCCGCCGCGGAGGGTTCGCGCATGAGCGGGGGCTCGGCGCTGAGGGCGGCGCTGCTGCGGCTGGCGTTCCGCCACAGCATCACCGCGCCGGACGCGGAGTCCGGCATCGAGCAGCTCGCCGGGCTGGCTAGCCTTGCGGCGACGCAGAATGAATGGCGTGCCGCGGTGGCCGAGGCGCTGGCAGCGGGATACATCCATGACCCGGTCCGCCTGCCTGCCGGCGCGCTGCAGTGCCATTGGCACCTGGAGCTGACGCCGCAAGGGGTTGAGGCCGCGCGCCGCCTGCGCCATGCGCCGGGAGAGCCATCGTGAGGGTGTTCAGCGTCGTGGGCGGTTGCGCCGGCAAGACCGAAGTGGCTCGTCGCCGAACTGACCGGGCGCGGATTGCGGGTTTCCACCGTCAAGCGGGTTCCGGACACGATCGACCTGGAGAAGCCGGGCAGCGGCACCTGGAAGCGCCGCGAGGCCGGGGCCGAGGAGGTGATCCTCGCCAGCACCAGCCGCATCGCTCTGCTGCGCGAGGCGCCGACGGACGCGGATGAACCGGACGTGGAGGAACTGCTGGCGCGCCTCTCGCCGGTCGATCTCGTGTTCCTGGAAGGGTTCCGGCTGACCTTCTACCCGAAGCTGGAACTGGTGCAGCCCGAGCGGAACCGGCGGCTGATGGCACTGGATGACCCGCTGGTGCTGGCGGTCACGGCCGAGAGGCCGATACAGGCGCCGGTGCCATTCCTGCAGCTTGGGGACATTGCCGCGCTGGCGGATTTCGTGCTGGCGCATGCGGTGGAGGCGGGTCAGGCGGACGTGATGGAAGAAGTATAGCGGCAGCCGATCACCCGGCGAGCAGATTGCCGCCAGTGCTGCCGGCGACGGCGCCGGCAATGGTGAGAAGGCTCAGGGCGAGCAGGATGCGGTGCAGCCATTCCAGCACGCGGTAGGTTGGCTCGGGCGCGATGGCGGCGCGGCGGGTCAGGAAACGCCCGAGAAACAAGGGCTCGATGACGAACAGCATGGCGCTGAAGATGAGCCAGGTCAGGACCATGGCATGCATCCACCAGAAGCCGGCGAACTGGAACCGGCTCCAGGCGTCGAGGCGCCAGGTCATGTAGAGGCCGCTGGCGCCGGCGATCACCGTGGTGATGCGTGCCTGGTTGGCGAAGCGGGACTCGAGCGCGTGGAAGACGGGGAAGCGCCGGTCAGGTGGATATGAGCGGCGGATGGCGGGCAGCAGCACTGTCGTAACCATGCCGACGCCGCC
>DASQVN010000715.1:0-2164 GCA_035640755.1 Rhodopila sp. | reverse complement strand
ATATCGGCGGGGACGGCGAACCGGCTGTCGGTGGTGGTGAGCGTGCCGAAGAAGCTGATGACGAAGGAGCCGACGACGTTGATGACGATGGTACCCCAGGGAAACTCGGGGCCGGTGAGGCGCGTGGCCGCGATGGCCAGGGCTGCGCGTGCCACGCTGCCCAGCGCTCCGCCAGCCGCTACCCATAGATAGAAGACCACCATCCGACTCCGCTCTGTTGCAGGTGGGTGGGTTTCACCCACGGCCGGCATGGTGCATAGCCACGGAGCGCGGGACTCGCCAGAGCCGGACGACGCAGGCCGGGCGGCGGTTGCCGTGCCGGCATCGCGCACCAGAGATACGCGATACGGCGCATTTGGTTGGACGTATCCGATTGGCGCGCCGGATCGTGGATGCTGCGCATCTCACGCTGCTCTGCGATCGGATGGGGCGGCTGAACGATCTGCGGGCCGCGATTGGCGGAAGCCGCGGTGACATCGGGCGAGTTTGATGGTGGAGCAATGTCGATGAACTGGATCCAGATTGCGCCGACGATCGGCGCCAGCTTCCTGGCCTCGGCGGTCGAGTGCGTCGAGGCGGCCACGATCGTGCTGGCGGTCGGCACGGTGCGCGGCTGGCGGTCGGCACTGTCCGGCACCGGGGCGGCACTGGTTGTCCTGGCCGCCCTGGTGGCGGCGCTCGGGCCGGCGCTGTCGCAGGTGCCGGAGCGGGTGCTGCAACTTTCGGTCGGGGTCCTGTTGCTGCTGTTCGGCATGCGCTGGCTGCGCAAGGCGATCCTGCGCGCCGCGGGCGTGCTGCCGCTGCATGATGAGGACGCAGTGTTCAGGAGCGAGACGGCGAACCTGCGGTTAGCTCGCGTTTCCGAGCGCCATGGGGTGGACCCGATTGCGACGGCGACGGCGTTCAAGGCGGTGCTGCTGGAGGGGGTGGAGGTCGTGTTCATCATCCTGGCCGTGTCGGCGGGCGGGACTGCGCTGCTGGGGGCTGCGGTCGCGGGTGCCGTGGCTGCCGCGGTGCTGGTCGCCCTGGCGGCGGTTGCGGTGCACCGGCCGTTGGCGCAGGTGCCGGAGAACACGCTGAAGTTCGCGGTGGGCGTCGTGATCTCGGCGTTCGGGATCTTCTGGACGGGCGAGGGGCTCGGGGTCGCGTGGTTCGGCCAGGACCTGGCGATCCCTGGCATTGCCGCGGGCCTGCTGGCCGTTGCCCTGCTTGGCGTCCGGCTCGCCGGCCGCGCGGCGTCGCCCGCACAGGCGGGGGTGCGGTGATGGGCGTGGTTCGAGCGGTCTTGTCCGAGATCATCCACCTGTTCGTGGATGACGGCTCACTCGCCCTGGCGCTGGTTGGGTGGTGCGCGGCTGCCGGTGTGGGGGTGGCGCTGCTGCCTGGCCTCGGCGTGGTGTCGGGGCTGGTGCTGTTCCTGGGGTGTGCGCTTATCCTGCTGGCGAATGTGGCGTTGGCCGGGCGGGGGCGCTAAAGCGCCAGCAATGATGCAGTGAAGATCATCATCTTTCGCATGTTACCCTTTCCGAGAGCGGCAGCCGAGCTGCGTCTTGTGTCCGCATGTCGCGGCCGAGCGATACGACTTCAGCAGTCATCAGCTCGAGTGCCTTCATGCCCGCTCTCCTCGGCCCTATCTCAATAGCGATAGACGCCGCGGCCGGACTTTCGCCCGAGGTAACCCGCCGCCACCATCTCTCTGAGCAGCGGGCAGGGCCGGTACTTGGAAATCGGCGAGCTCGTCGTAAAGCACCTGTATGACCGAGAGCAGCACATCGAGACCGATCAGGTCGGCCAGCGCCAGCGGACCGAGCGGATGGTTGCAGCCGAGTTTCATTCCCTCTTCGATATCGGTTGCGCTGGCCCCGCCTTCGGCCAGGACGAAAAGGCTTCGTTGATCATGAAGGTTCGTCTAAGAACAGAATGTCCGGCTCAAGCGCCAGCGCACGGGCAAGCCCGGCTCGCTTCCGCATCCCTCCGCTCAGCTCCGCCGGAAATCGGTCCACGGCATGATCCATACCGACCAGCGCCAGCTTGATCATGACCAGGCGACGGACGGCACCGGCACCAAGCCTGGCAAACATCTGCAGCGGCAAAGCGACGTTCTCGCCCACCGTCATTGCGCTCCAAAGGGCCGCGCTTTGGAACAGGACCCCGAAGCGCCGGC
>DASQVN010000714.1:0-4809 GCA_035640755.1 Rhodopila sp. | reverse complement strand
GAACACCCGGGCCGGCGCGACAGCGCTGAGTCACATGGCAGCAGCGAACGGAAGGGCGATGCCGGCTGCCAGTACCTGGCCGCGACGGCCGCGCAGTCAGGCACCGCGCGTCATGGCATCAGCATGCCCGTGATCATGAACGTGTCGGGCGCAGCGTCTTCCCCGCGCAGCACAGGCGCAGTGAACGCCGCATCGCGGATCGCCGGATTTGCCCCAAGCAGCGTCACGGGGTGCGCGGCCGAGGCCGAACGGCCGCCAGGCGCAGCATCTCGTTCCTGCATGACAACATTTGTCAGGTGGGCGTCGTCAGGCACCAGCCGGGTCAGCGTGGCAGGATGGCCAAGCACATCACCGACGCGGCAGCTTTCCTGCACGGCAGCCTGCTGCTAGGCGTCGGCGGCCCACAGCGTCCGGCGCAGCGCCTGCGCCTCCTCGACCGCCGGCTGCAACGCGGCAAGTTCGATCTCGACCCGGCGGAGCGCCAGCGCCTGCCGCACGGAGGGAATGCCGGCCGCGGCCAGTGCCAGGCACAGGTTGGCGCAGGTCAGGGCGCGGGCCAGCAGCCGCGCCCGCCGCTGCTGCGCGGTGCGGACCGGCAGCCATTGCGGCGAACCGGACGAGCCGGCCTCGATGAAATCGACCGAAAGGCCGGCGCGCTCAAGCCGGGCAAGCGCCGGGCGGATCGCAACCCTCGGCACCATCGTGAGGGTGACTTCCATCCCCGACCGGTCCGACCGGTCAGGGATGATCGCCCACTGCCAGAACAGCTCCTCTGCAGCGAACGGGCTGAGGCGGGACAGCTCGTGCCGCAGCAGGTGCGCCGCGTCGCGCGCCGGCATCGCCGGAATCGCGTGCCGCCGGACCAGCACGATGTTGGCCGGCGCCCGCAAAATGACGCGCCGATAGCGGGAGAGCCGCGCCGCAGCGGCCAGCGAAACGGGGATCGACCGTCCCCGGCGGCGGATGCTGGCAGCTGGCTCGCCATCGTCGGGGTAGCTGACGACCACGCCGCCCGCCAGCCCCGAAACCGACCATTTCGTTGCATTCGAAGCAAGATCGGCCAGTTGCGCGGTCCACCAGCGAAGGAAAGTCAGCAGCATCAAGGACCCCCCCGCCAGTCTATCGTGCACGCCAGCCAAGGGGGTCAACAATCGAAACGTTACCGCCGCTGTCAACGCGCGACCGCAGATTGCAGCCGCCGCGCCGCTCGGCCTATTCCGCCGCGCCGCGCCGCCGCTGCGCCGCCAGCCGGTCGATCTCCGCCTGCACCGCCGCGCCGGATTGCGCCGCAAACTCGGCATGACGGTCGCGCGAGTAAGCATAGCTGTCGACGCGCCACTCGCGGGACGACTGGAAGTGCGGATGGACGTAGTGCGCCATCAGCTCGTAGTGCCGCTTCGTCTCGGGCCAGTCGGCCCAGTTCTGCGCCAGCTCCATGATCACGCCGAAGCCGCCCGAGCCCTTCAGCAGCCGGTTGATGTGGGCAATGGCATCGTCCGGCGTGCCGATGCAGCCAGTGCCGCTGTCGATCATGTACTGGCAGCGGTCCGATGCATCACCCGGAACGATCGGGAAGGTGGCGACATCGCGGAAGTAGTCGCAGAATTTGTCGAGACCGTAACGGACGTTCTCCCGCGCCTTCTCCCGCGTCTCGGCGATGTGCATCAGCGTCACCAGGCGCCAGTCCCTGCGGTGCGGCACATGGCCGTTCTGCCGCGCGGTTTCCGCGTACAGCTCCCAGTTCTTCGCATGGTGCTGCATCGCCTCGTCGCTGGTGCCGCCGATCGAGAGCATGCCGATGCCGTGCCGCCCAGCCGCCAGCGCCCCGGCCGGGGAGCGGGACGCCGCCACCGCCATCTCCATCCGCGGGCGCGTATACGGCGGCAGTTGCAGGCGCGCATCGCGGAGGTCGAACCAGTCGGAGCGGCGGGTGACCGTTTCGCCGCGCAGCAGTTCGATGATGACGTCAAGCGATTCGTTCATCCGCTGCCGCTGGTCGGCCGGGTTGATGCCGATCTTCATCGCATCCTGCACCAGCGCCCCAGGCCCGACGCCGAACATCGCTCGGCCGCGCGTCTGGTAGTCAAGCTGCACCATGCGGTCCGCCAGGATGAACGGGTTGTGATAAGGCAACGATACGACGCCGGTGCCCAGCCGGATGCGCCGCGTGCGTTCGGCTGCGCCGGCAATAAACATTTCCGGATTAGCAATAATCTCGAATCCGCCCGAATGATGCTCGCCGATCCAGGCTTCGTCGTAGTTCAGCGCGTCGAGGTGCTGGAGCAGCTCCATATCCCGCTGCAGCGCCAGCGCGGGGTTCTCGTGCATCGGGTGGAACGGCGCAAGGAAGATGCCGCTGCGCAGATAGGTCATCCGGTTTGCTCCCTGGTTCAGGTCTGTCGGTTCAGCCTTTCCGCCTGGCGTCGCCCTTTCCGTCCACGATGTCAACGGCGCGTCCCCCACGCGCGGTGTCCAGGGCGGTGTCCAGGGGCGGCGTCAGACGTCCAGCCGGTAGGCGTCGCCGTCACGCACGATGCGCCCGGCGGTGGCGCCTGCGAAGTGGGTGCCGATCACCAGCACCGGCGCGCCTGCCAGCCGTTCGAACATGGCGCGGCGGGTGGCGATACCCTGAGGCGGGTCGGTGTCCGCCGTGGTGTGCCATTCGGGATGCGCGATCTGGCAGGGGTGGTGCATGAAATCGCCGGTGATCAGCGCCTGCTCGCCGCGCGAGCGGATCATCACGCTGACATGGCCGGGCGTATGGCCAACGGTCGGCACCAGGCTGACTTCGTCACAGACCTGATGGTCGTACTCGATCAGGGTGGCCAGCCCCGCATCCATGACCGGCGTCACCGAATCCGCCATGACGTGCGCCATGTCCGGCCGGTCCTGCACGCTGCACCAGTGATCATATTCGATGCGGCCCATCAGGTACTGCGCCTTCGGGAACGTCGGCACCCACCGGCCGTCCTGCAGTTTCGTATTCCATCCGACATGATCGACGTGCAGATGGGTGCACAGCACGGTGTCGATCGAATCGGGCGGGAAGCCGGCTGCGGCCAGGTCCGACAGGAAGGGCCCATGGCGGTCGTTCCAGTGCGGGATGCGGCGGTTCTGCTTGTCGTTGCCCAGGCACGTATCGACAATGATGCGCCGTCCGGGCGCCTCCACGACAAAGCTGTGGATGCTCATGATCAGCTTGCCGTCGGGGCTGGCGAAGTGCGGGCGCAGCCAGGCGATCGGCAGGATCGTTTCGGGTGTCGCCTGCGGCAGCAGGAACCGGCTGCCGCCGGTCATCTCCAGTTCGATGACCTTGGTGACGATAACATCGCCGATTGTCCACTTCACGGTTGCTCCCTCCCATTCCAGCAGGCCCCCCTGCGTGCACCGTCCGCGCCGCGGCGGTGATAACGGGGTGACCGACGCGGCAGCTTGCGCGACGGTGCCGAACCACGCCAGTCTTCAACCAAACCAGTCTTCCGCCAAACCCGTGGGAAGGAAACCAATGGCCCTGCATATCGACTACTATGTCTCGCTGAACTCGCCATGGACCCATCTCGGGGCGGCGCGGATCGAGGCGATGGCCGCGGCCAACGGCGCCAGCCTGCGCATCTGGCCGGTGGATCTCGGCGCCATCTTCCCCCAATCCGGCGGGCTGCCGCTGCCGAAGCGGGCACCGCAGCGCCAGGCCTACCGCATGCAGGAACTCCGCCGGTGGCGCGAGCATCTGGGTATCCCGATCACGCTGGAACCGAAATTCTTCCCGCATAACGAACTGCCGGCCGCGAGCTGCGTCATCGCGCTGCGCGAGTCGCAGGGCGACCAGCCGGCCGTCCGCCTCGCCCACCGTGTGCTCAAGGCGTTATGGCAGGAGGAGAAGAACCCGGCCGACACCGCGACGCTTCGCGAACTGATCCGCGACGTCGGCCAGGACCCGGACACGCTGCTGGAAATCGCTTCGCACCCGGAATGGGCCGAGCGGCGGGAGGCGGATACGAAGGCGGCGCTGGAGCGGGGCGTGTTCGGGGCGCCGAGCTATGTGATCAGCGATGAGATCTTCTGGGGCCAGGACCGGCTGATGTTCGTCGAGAAGCGGCTGGCGGCCGGCTGATGCGCGTCTTCACCATCGTGCCGCAGCGGCACTGGCACGAAGTCGCCTCGGCCGCGCGTGCAGCCGAGGCCGCGGGTTTCGATGCGCTGATGACGGTCGAGCTCAACCATGATCCGTTGGCGCCCCTGGCACTCGCCGCGCTGGCGACCAGCAGGGTCGAATTGACTCCGTCCGTCGTGGTGGCGTTCCCGCGCAGCCCGACCGTCCTGGCACAGCAGGCGTGGGACATCCACGCCAACTCCGGCGGGCGTTTCGTCCTCGGGCTGGGCAGCCAGGTGAAGGGCCACAATGAACGCCGCTTCGGCGTTCCCTGGACGGCACCGGCACCGCGGATGCGCGACTACGTGCAGGCGCTGCGCGCAGTCTGGCATGCGTGGGAGACCCGCGGCCGGCTGAACTTCGACAGCCCGCACTACAAACTGACGCTGATGACGCCGGACTTCTCGCCCGAACCAACCGGCCTGCCGATGCCCGCCGTCACCATCGCGGCGGTGGGGGAGGCGATGCTGCGCGTCGCCGGCCAGGTGTGCGACGGGGTGCGCCTGCACCCTCTCTGCTCCCGCGCCTATCTCGAACAGGTGTGCATGCCCCAGATCACGGAAGGAATGCGCCGCAGCGGCCGGTTACGCCTGAATTTCGACGTCCACGGCGGCGGCTTCGTCTGTACTGGGGCGGATGAACAGGCGGTTGCTGCCGAA
>DASQVN010000713.1:0-8310 GCA_035640755.1 Rhodopila sp. | reverse complement strand
CATCGTCGTAGTCTAGCGCAGGCGCCGCCGTGCCGTTCACCAGCACCGCGTCCAGCACGCTGGTGCGCAGGCCCGTGCCATGGATCAGCGCCAGCCCCGGCGCCGTCGCAATGCCCGGCACGTGCAGCAGGATCCGCGGCCCCTCCTCGACAATGCCCGCCAACGTCACCCCGACCGTATCGACAAAGGCGCTCGTGGCCCAGTCGAGGGCAGGACGCGAAACGTCCTCGAACCGAAGCGCATGAATACGCTGTGCAATCTGGCCAGCCAGTGTCGTCATGGTGGACTCCCCGTGAGCGATCCCCCTCGGGCATCCCTGTCCCGCCATATCACGACGAAGTGCGCCACTTGGCAATGCGCCGCCCCTCCCTGGCGCACGCGCTCGCAGCAGCGCATGGTGACGATACCAGACAGTGATGCCAGAGAGGGACCAGCGCATGCCCGAGAGCCAGACCCGCCATCACGCCGGCCGTCATTTCCTGCAGATCCCCGGCCCCACCAACGTGCCCGACCGTGTGCTGCGCGCCATCGACAGCCCGACCATCGACCATCGCGGCCCCGAGTTCGGACACCTCGGCCGCGAGCTTCTGGCCAGGCTCCGCCACGTGTTCCAGACCACCCAGCCGGTGATCATCTACCCTGCCTCAGGCACCGGCGCCTGGGAAGCCGCCCTGGTCAACACTCTCTCGCCCGGCGACCGCGTGCTGATGTGCCGCACCGGCTGGTTCGCCACCTTGTGGAAGGAGATGGCCGAACGCCTCGCCCTCGACCCTGTGTTCATCGACACCGACTGGCGCCGGGGCGCGGATGTGGACGCCATCGGCGCCGCCCTGGCCGAGGACCGCGCCCACCGCATCAAGGCGGTCTGCGTCGTGCACAACGAGACCTCGACCGGCTGCACCAGCCGCATCGATGAGGTCCGCGCCGCCATCGACGCCGCGCATCACCCCGCCCTGCTGCTGGTCGACACCATCTCATCCCTCGCCAGCATCGACTACCGGCACGACGAATGGGGCGTCGATGTCACCGTCGCCGGCTCGCAGAAAGGCCTGATGCTGCCGCCCGGGCTCTCCTTCAACGCCGTCAGCCCGAAGGCGCTCAAGGCCGCCGAATCCGCGAAACTGCCCCGCAGCTACTGGGACTGGCGCGCCATGCTCACCGCCAACCAGTCCGGCTACTTCCCCTTCACCCCCGCCACCAACCTGCTCTACGGCCTCAACACCGCCGTCACCATGCTGCTGGAGGAAGGCCTGCCCAACGTCTTCGCCCGCCACGACCGCCACGCCGAGGCCACCCGCCGCGCCGTACGCACCTGGGGGCTGGAGATCCAGTGCGCCGACCCGCGCCACTACTCCTCATCGCTCACCGCCGTCCGCGTCCCCGAGGGCCACAGCGCCGACGCGCTCCGCGCCACCATCCTGGAGCGCTTCAACATGAGCCTGGGCAACGGCCTCGGCATCCTCAAGGATCGCGTCTTCCGCATCGGCCACCTGGGCGATTTCGGCGACCTTCAGCTCATCGGCACCCTGGGCGGCGTCGAGATGGGGCTGCGGGACGCCAACATCCCGCACAAGCCGGGCGGCGTGCAGGCGGCAGTGGACTACCTGGCCGGAAACAGGTGAGGGCCAGAGAGCAGACCGCGACCCGTTTCCCCATTGCAGCACCGCTGCCGCAGCACCATCGCTTTCAGGTAACCGACTGCGCGAGCAAGGTGTTCAGGTCAACGTTGCTCGCCCCGGCGATGGTCGCGAATGCCTGCCGCTGCCCCGCCCGAGGTCGGAGCGATTGAAACCACTGCGCCCTGCGACGAATTGCTCACCTTCAGATAGTTCGACAGCGTCGACGCTGCGCCGTTCCAGTCCGTCGCAGCAAGCGCGGTTTTCAGGTTCAGCGTGTCACCTTCTGTCAGGATGTCGTTGGTGAAGCTCACCGTTCCACTCCCCGCGGCCGGCAGGATATAGGTGTTCCCGCTGCCGGTGTCCGTAACGGTATGGGTCCCGCCGGACAGGTCCACCGTATCGTTCGAGCCGCTGATGAACATCATGTTGGTGCCCGAGGTCGCCGCTACCGAGATCCCGCTCTGGTCGACAGTGGTGTTGGTCGAGTTGGTGGCGATGGCGCCCTGCGCCGGCAACGGGCTGCTGGCCGTGCCGTTCGTCGGCGACCAGGCGGCAGTCGGGCTGGTCTTGCCCCACCACAGATTGTTGCTTTCCTGCCAGACCTCGCCATTGACGTAGGCCAGTTCGGCCACATGCGCGGTGGCGGTGTCAGCGCTGCCGTTGACCGCGACCTGCCCGCCATTGGTGATGGTCCACTGATTGCCGCTGGCATCGGTGATCGCGGCCGAAGAGCCGGCCGTCACGACCGTATCATTGGCCGACGGCGTCGCCGCACGCCTGTGTCCCATCCCCACGCGACCGCCCCCGCGGTCTGGCCCGACTGGGTGGCTTGCTGAACCGCCTTCAACACTTGGCTTGAATTGGAGTCATCCGACGAACCATTGGTGGATATGCCGTACTCGCCGATGATGACCGGCACGGTGCCACTGGCGCTTTGCATGCTCTGCGCCCAGTGGACAACATTGGTCAGCGAGGAGTCGACGGTCTGCTGGTCCGTGCTGAAATTCGAATTCCAGCCGTAGAAGTGAGCGTCCGCGATGATGTTGGACATGGATGCATAGACGCTCGGGTCCATTCCGGAATCTGAGATAGTCCCCTTAGGCGCACCGGACATTTCCATCAGGATCGGGTTGTTGTTTCCGGCGTTCCTGATCGCGTTGTACGTCTCCTGTTGCCAGGTGGACAATCCCCCGCTCGGCGGCTCGTTGTCCGTGCCGAACCAGACATAGGGGTTGGAGGCATAGGCGCTCGCGACCGACGAGTACCAGTTCAACTCATTCGACAGTTGCGAACCTGAAAATGCAGCGCCGGCGCCACCGCCATTGTTCGAGCCGTTGCTGTTGGTGTGGTCTTCAAGCTCGACGACGACACCATGAGACGTCATCGTCTGAATGAACGAAGAATACGCGCTCGGCGACTGATAGTTGAAGACATTCAATCGAACGAAGTTGATCCCGGGAAAATCGCTCAGGATCTGGGATGCGGCGCCCATCTGCGAATCATAGACGTTGATCCCCTCAGCGGTGAACGAATTTCCGCTGGGATCCCTGATTGTTCCGTTAACAGTATGAAATTGCCCGTTCGCATTCGATGCGCCGGAAGATATATTCCCGCTCATTGGATGTCCTTCGGTAAACGGATTGTACAGCACAGTCCAGCTTGGTTGTGCAGAGCACAGCCAAATCAAGGCTGGTGATGATACTGCTGCCCCGGAAAGGTCCGGGACGTTCTGGCTGGAGTAGGCAGGGTGCTCTTCTAAATGGCTATGGTGTCCGTATTGTCTCCTCCATCAATGCAGGTACGATCCTCACACGCACTAAACCCACACGCGCTCAGGACAGCACGCGCCGTACGGCGGCTCCTCGTCATGGTGGCCGTAGGGCCACCATCCACGTCTTTGCTTGATGCAAACTCCGCAAGTCATGGATGGCCCGCCTTCGCGGACCACGACAGGATACAGCCGCCATCGGTGCTTATCCTAACGCGTACAGGTACCGATCCCGCTGTGCACCGTAGGCACTCGGTTGCCCTGGAAACCAGTCGGCTGACATGCCTGGTTCCCCATCAAGTAACGAAGAATGGGATCACAACCTGCAGCTGATCAGCACAGGTGCCGACAAGTACGCTCCGCTGGGTGTTAGACATCAGTCCTCCTCGCCAAACTCGATGACAGTTGAGCTACACCTGTAGTGCGCCTGGGCCAATGGAAATTATGATCCGGGATCGTGTCGAAAAGCTTAAGCGGAGCGGCTTTCATCGCGTGTCCCGGATTCGATTGCAAGCCTCCGGACGCAGCCGCCTTCGAAGAAGCTCGATGATGCAAGATCCCGCAGTCGTTGGATGATGAACAACGGGATCGATTTCCCAATTCTCGCCGTATCTCCGGCTGCGCTTCACCGATTTCATATACAATGAATGTTCATTCACAATATCGTTGCGGAGTAAACTTCCACAGCCGAGTCGTGTGACCGCGAGCTGCTCATGCCCCGCAGCGGTCCGCAATCACGTGCCGGCTCATCAGCGGTGCCTCCCCGTCCGCCTGACCACACCCGGCACCGCAAGCCTTCCAAGGGCACCATAAGGCCGGGCGAGATTGCATGGTGCGGGCCCGCGCTTCAGCAGCATGGCATCCGGCCATAACCCGCATTACGCGGCTCGACGTGTCCAGGCATAAAGACTTGCCGTCACGCAGCACAACGGACATCCATCGCGCGAGTGCGCTCGGATCCATAACACGTTATCGTAGTGATCAGGGTACGGCAGATGCCGCTTTATGGCATATCCCTCCAGGGGATCGCTGCCCGATATTCGCCCTCACGAAGGGCAAGACCCGGCGACAGTCACGCCGCTCTTCCAGCCGGCCCACCGTAAGCCCGCACCAAGGCACCTCCCCCGACAAGCTGCGTAGCCGAACGAGAGCAGGCGGCGGATACCCTTACCCCACAACCCGCCGCATGATCTCCAACGCCTCCTCCACCCCCGCCGCATCGACATCCAGATGCGTGCACGCCCGCCCGCGATGGACGCCCGAAACCGAAACCGTCACCCCAAGCGGCCGCAGCCGCGCCGCAAACTCCACCGCGCTCAACCCGGTGCCCGAGGTATCGAAGAACACCAGGTTCGTCTCGGGCGTCTCCACAGTGATCCCCGGAATCTGCGCCATCCCGCGCGCCAGCGCCGCCGCGTTGGCATGATCCTCGGCCAGACGGTCAATATTGTGCTCCAGCGCGTAGATGCAGGCCGCCGCGTTCATGCCCCCCTGCCGCATCGACCCGCCGAGCCGCTGCTTCCACCGCCACGCCTCGCCGATGAAATCAGCAGGCCCCGCCAGCACCGCGCCCAGCGGCGCCCCCAGCCCCTTGGTGAAATCCAGCCAGACCGTATCGATATCCGCGACGATCTCGCTCGCCGGCACGCCCAGCTTCACGGCCGCGTTCATCAGCCGCGCGCCATCCATGTGCACCTTCATGCCATGCTCATGCGCCGCTGCCGCCACCGCCTGAAGCTCGGCCGCCGTCCAGCACGCCCCGCCGCCCTTGTTCGCCGTCTGCTCGACCTCCACCAGCACCTGCGGCGGCGAATACCGGCTCACCGGCCGGATCGCCTCCTGCAGCGCGTCCACGCTGAAGATGCCCCGCGCCCCCGGCAGTCCCCGGATCATGACACCCGTAATGGCGCCGGGCCCGCCCGCCTCGGCCCCCTGGATATGCGCATCCTCGTGCGCCAGCATCTCATCCCCCGGCCGGCAGTGCGTCGCCACCGCCACCTGGTTGCACATCGTGCCGGACGGCATGAACACCGCCGCCTCCTTCCCCAACAGCGCCGCCACCCGGTCGCACAGCGCCCACACAGTGGGATCCGAACCGCCCTGCTCGTCCCCCACCTCGGCCTCCATCATCGCCTGCCGCATCGCGGCGGACGGCTTCGTGTGCGTGTCGGAATACAGGTCGATCCGCACCGGAACAGAGAAATCGGCCCGCTTCGGTTCATGGCTCATGCGTCGCACTCCCCCGCCAGTCTACCCGCCAGTCAACGCGACCAGTCCACCCGACGTACCAGAAGGCCCATTGCCTGCAAAGCCGCTCCGTCCGATGCTCCGCCAACCCGATACAGCAGGAAGGCCCCCGGATGAGGTTCTCCAACTTTCTCTTCCCCGACAGCCCGTCCCCGGACCAGGACAGCCGCGTCATCGACGAAACCCTCCAGGAAGCCATCCTCACCGACCAGCTCGGCTTTGACACGATCTGGCTGGCCGAGCACCATTTCGATGGCATCTGTGCCTACGTCGATCCCGTCAGCTTCGCCGCCGCGCTCGCCACCGCGACGAAACACGCCCGCATCGGCTTCGCCGTCGCCCAGGTGGCGCTCCACCACCCCACCCGCCTCGCCGAACAGATCGCCCTGATCGACAACATCACCAAGGGCCGCCTGATCGTCGGCCTCGGCCGCGGCACCGCCTACAACATCTACGACTATCAGGGCTTCGGCATCGACCACACCGACGCCCAGGCCCGCTTCGAGGAAGCCGAGGCCATCATGTTCCAGGCCTGGACGGGCGCCCCCATGCACCACCAGGGCCGCTTCTTCAACGTCCGCCTCCCCGCCCTGCGCCCCGCGACCTACACCAAACCCCACCCCACCGTCATCCGCGCCGCCGCGACCGAGCACGGGATGCAGGAGATCGCCAGACGCGGCCAGCCCTTCCTGATGAACGTGCAGAGCAACGAGACCACCGCCCAGCGCATGCAACTGTACCGGCAAACCCTGCGCGAGGCCGGCCTCGACGACGAAGCGATCGCCGCCCGCGTCGATCAGTGCTGGGTCTGGCGCAACGTCCACGTCGCCGAAACCGACGCCGAGGCCGAGCGCGTCGCCCTCCCCGCCTTCATCACCATGCACGAACGCCGCGTCGAGATGCGCAACCGCGTCTACCGGGAACAGGGCGCCTCGATCCTGCCGATGCCCCCGTCTGGTGCCGCCCCACCCCCGCACGCCCAACCCGAGCACGCCCTGGTCTGCGGCTCCCCGGCCACCGTGGCCGAGAAGCTCGCCGCCATCCAATCAACCGGCGTCGGCGGCCTCATCATCCAGTTCCGCCTCGGCCCGATGTCCTTCGAGCAGACCGCCGCCAGCCTCACCCTGTTCCGCGACAAGGTTATCCCCGCACTCCGCGCAAGACATCAGAAGATCGCCGCCGAATGAGCTCCACCTCCGCCGCCTCCCGCGACCCGCAGACCGCCCATTGGCAGCGCAACCTCGCCGTCTGCGTCGTCGGCTCGTTCACCACGATCGTCGCCATGACGCTGCTGCTGCCCTTCCTGCCCCTCTATGTCGAGCAGCTCGGTGTCAGCGACCACGCCGCCATCGTGCAATGGTCCGGCGTCGCCTACGGCGCGACGTTCTTCTCGGCGGCGATCTTCGCCCCGCTCTGGGGCCGCCTCGCCGATGCCTACGGCCGCAAGCTGATGCTGATCCGCGCCAGCCTCGGCATGGCGGTGGCGATGTCGCTGATCGGCATGGCGCAGAACGTGTACCAACTGGTCGCCCTGCGCCTGCTGGCGGGATTGCTGGGCGGCTATTCCTCCGGCTCCATGACGCTCGTTGCCGCGATGACGCCGCGGACCCGCACCGCCTGGGCACTGGGCACACTCTCCACCGGCGTCATGGCCGGCAACCTGATCGGCCCGCTGATCGGCGGCGCCCTGCCCCAGCTCATCGGCATCCGCCAGACCTTCCTGGCAACCGGCGCAGTCATCTTCCTGGCCTTCCTCGCCACCACCTTCCTGATCAAGGAGGACACCCAGGCCACCCGCAAAGCCCGCAGGGCCAGCAAAGCCGGCTGGAGCGCCATCCCCGACAAGCGCCCCGTCATCGCCATGCTGATCACCGGCTGCCTGCTGATGCTGGCGAACATGTCGATCGAGCCGATCATCACCGTCTATGTGCAGCAGATCGTCACCGACCCGGCGCACGTCACCCTGGTGGCCGGCTTCGTCATGTCCGCCGCCGCCCTCGGCGCCATCCTCTCCGCCCCCGCCCTCGGCCGGCTCGCCGACCGGATCGGCCACTGGGGCGTGATCATCGCCTGCCTGCTGGTCGCGGCGGTCCTGCTGATCCCCCAGGCCTTCGTCACGGCCGGCTGGCAACTCATCGCGCTCAGGTTCCTCATGGGCCTCGCCCTCGGCGGCCTGCTGCCCTGTGTCGCCACCGTGATCCGCCACAGCGTGCCCGACACCAGCGTCGGCAGCATCCTCGGCTACTCGACCTCGTCGCAGTATGCCGGCCAGGTCACCGGCCCGCTGATCGGCGGCTTTGTCGGCGGCCATTTCGGCATGCGCGCCGTCTTCCTCGGCACCTCGGTCATCATGGTCCTCGGCGCCGCCTTCAGTTGGGCCTCCCGCCCCCGCCTCGACCGCAACCGCCGTTGAATGCAATCGCCCCCAGGCTGCCCGTTGACCCCAGTCAAATCGTGCATCTCGAGACGCTTCGCTCGAGCATCCGGGGCACCTGGGGCAGACTCGTGAGCCATCACGGCGGCTGACCTTCGACCTTCACCCGCCTTCACGGGTCGGAACCCGCCCGAAACCCGTCTCGTCGCCGCGTGTTCTGGGCAGGAGAACACTGTGCATGGCATGAATGAGATGGTTTCCGTACGGCAGAAGCACACCGATCAGCAGTCCGGAGTTCCGGA
>DASQVN010000712.1:0-3964 GCA_035640755.1 Rhodopila sp. | reverse complement strand
CGCCGTGCGTCGCGTCCTGACGCGGCTTTGGCACCGCCACCGGATCCCGCATCCCCACCTTGGCAAGGGCGCCGAGAGATCGACAAGCCGCTCGGCGATGACGTGGCTGCATCAGCCGGGTTGAAGCCGAGGCGCTGATGGAGCAAGGTGGGTAGCAGGTCAGCTCGATGAAGCTTGCGGTGAGCGAGCCTCGGGCGAATCCAAGTTGGGCAGCGGTGGGATGTGGGCGGCCGGTAAGCTGCAGACACTGCCGAGGAAGCTGGAACGACTACTTAGGCACGTACGCAAGATGTGGTGCTCTGCGTCAGAGGCGGAACGGTCCTCTTCCGCGAGGGTGTGCCAGAAATGGAGGACCAGCTGGAACTCAGCCTAGCTAGGACCGCCCTTCTCTTGCGTGCGCGCTGGTCTTCCCCGTGCGGGAAGGATTGACCCTGCAAATCGTTTACCTTGCTGGTGAAATGATCGCATCCACGAAAATCGCTCCCTGGAAAGGAAAAGCCCGATGTCCATGTATAGTTTGGTTAGGGCGTTGGCGACCGGCGCGACGCTCACTGTCTGGACCGTGATGATGCCCGCCGTCGCCCAGACCTCCCCGCGTCACATCCGCGGGACGATCGAATCCGTTCAGGACCACACGGTCGCGCTGAAGACCTCGCGCGGCGCCACGGATAACATTACCCTCGCCGACGACACGAAGGTGTTCATGGTGAGTCCCGCGGACATGAGCGCCATCAAGACCGGGAAGTTCGTCGGCATCACCTCAGTCGAACAAGGCGGCAAGGCCGTCGCGGTCGAGGTGCACGTGTTTGACGACTCGCTGCGCGGTCTCGGCGAAGGTCATTATCCCTGGGATCTCGAATCCAGCCCGAACATGATGACGAACGCAAATATTGCACAGGTTGAGGCGGTCGGCGGCGACCGCGTGTTGAAGCTCGACTACAAAGGCGGCACGCAGAACATCGCCGTTCCACCGAGTGCGACCGTCGTGGAGTTCACCGCCAGTACGCCTGATCAGCTCAAGGCGGGCGCGAAGGTATTCGCGATTGCCCACGCGCAGCCTGATGGCAAACTGGTCGCAGCGGCGATCGTGGTCGGCAAGGATGGCATCAGGCCGCCGATGTGAGTTCGGCGGACCGCGGGATCGAACGGAGGAACCTGACGTGACCGGCGACGCGGCGGGCGACGGCATCGACACTGGGCGGCCGGCCGTTGAGCGCGCCGGGGTGCGGGCTGTCCCCCCGCCCCAGCGGCAAATGATCTACCGGCACTCGGTGGTGGTGCGGGTTACACACTGGGTCAACGTGATGTGTTTGGCCGTTCTGTTGATGAGCGGCTTGCAGATCTTCAACGCACATCCGGCGCTCTACTGGGGCAACCTGTCGGATTTTCGCCACCCCGTGCTCTCGATCTCGGCCGAACTGTCCGAGGGCCATTCGCGGCGCGGCGTGACCACCGTGTTGGGGCATCACTTCGACACGACTGGCATGCTTGGCCTGTCGTCGGATGCTGCGGGCCGCCGCTGGGAGCGCGGCTTTCCCGCCTGGGCGACCCTACCAGGCGGACAATCGCTGGCGGAAGGGCGCCTCTGGCACTTCTTTTTCGCCTGGCTGTTCGTCGTGAATGGCGGGATCTACCTGCTGGCCGGCTTGTTCAGCGGCCATTTTTGGCGAGATTTCCTGCCGACCAGGCACCAGCTTCGCCGCATCGGTCGGACGACGTGGGACCACCTGTTGTTTCGCTTCCCCAAAGACGATGAGGCGCGCCACTACAACGTCCTGCAGAAACTGGCCTATCTGGTGGTGGTGTTCGGTTTCCTGCCGTTTATGGTGCTGAGCGGTCTGACCATGTCGCCGCGCATGGACGCAGCGTTTCCCCAGTTGCTCACCCTGTTCGACGGACGCCAGTCGGCGCGGACCATCCACTTCATTCTCGCCTGGGCGCTGGCTGCCTTCGTAGTGATTCACCTCTTCATGGTTTTGGTCTCCGGGGTTTGGAACAATCTCCGATCCATGCTGAGCGGACGGTATGCCATCGAGGAGGCGCGCGATGCCACCAAGTGACAAGGCTAGGATCGACCGGCGCAAGCTGATGGCGGGAACCACGGGCGCACTCGGCGGGCTGCTGCTCGGCGGTTGTGACCGGCTTTCTGAAAACACTACGGTCCAGCGCGTGCTGGCGAGCGCCGAAGGCGTGACCAGACAGATGCAGCGGCTGCTCAGCGGAAGCGAGCCGCTTGCGCGCGAATACACCGAGGCTGACCTGTCGCCGCAGTTCAAGGCCAACGGCACCTTCGATCCGGACGACGACGACTATCAGGAATTGGCATCGAAGCAATTCGTCGACTGGCGGCTGGAGGTGACCGGTCTGGTGGACCGGCAGATGCGATTTTCACTCGACGAACTGCGTGCCATGCCGTCGCGCACGCAGATCACGCGGCACGACTGCGTCGAGGGCTGGAGTTGCATCGGCAAGTGGAAGGGCGCGGTACTTGGCACGGTACTCCGGCAGGCCGGGCCCCGGGAGGGCGCGCGCTACGTGGTGTTCCACTGTGCCGATCCGATGGAGAATGGCAATCCGAACAGCAAGTACTACGAGAGCATCGGCCTGGACGAGGCGTTCCATCCGCAGACTATTCTAGCCTACGAAATGAACGATGCAGTGCTGCCGGTGGCGCACGGCGCCCCGATCCGGCTGCGGGTGGAACGCCAGCTCGGCTACAAGATGGCAAAGTATGTCATGCGCATTGAACTGGTGGACAGCTTCGCGCAGATCCGAAGCGGCAGGGGGGGCTACTGGGAGGATCTGGGTTACGCATGGTATGCGGGCATCTAACTAACCCCCGTCTAATACCAAGCGCCCTAAATTCTGCCATGTGCCCAGTCTCTGTTGGTGATTGAGGTGATCAGATCGGGCGTGGCAATCAGAACGTTCCAAGCCTGGCAACAGGCCTCCACGATGGCGTCGTAAGTATTCCAGATCCGCAGGCTGAGAGCGTTGCCGCGGAGGTATTCCCAGATGTTATCGACTGCGTTCAATCCGGGGGCGTACGGCGGCAATGAGAGCAAGACGATGTTGTCTGGGATGACCAGGCGCGGCGACTTGTGCCGACGAGCCGCATCGAGCACGACCAGGGTGAGGTGGCTCCATCCCTTTGGACCGTATGGCGGCTGGGATAAGCTCGGCTCGGGTTGTTGTCAGGCCATACCTCATCGAACTGCCATGTCTCGCCAGGACGAGGGCGTCGCCGGCGCAGCCGCTTGGCGAACTCAGCGCCGAACTTCTTGTGCCAGGCCCGGATGGCTCGCGTGGGTCACGACAGCGCCGCGCTCGGTCAGGATCAGCTCGACGTCGCGCAAGCTACGGCTGAAGACGTGATAGAGCCACACAGCATGGCTGATGATCTCGGCCGGAAAGCAGTGACGATGATAGGATCGGGGCTCTGGCATCACTCGGGCAGCTTCGCCCGCCTCGCCTTCACGCATCAACCGCGGCTAACTTGGCGATGCCGTGCTGTGTATTGTGATGCAATTTGGTTATTGCTGCTTCTTGGAAGACGAACCCGAGCCATACTGCGGATTGTTCAGCGCGGAGGGAACACCTTGGGACTGCTGTCTTGTCGCTGTGGCATCCGCCCCGGCACCACCATATTGTGGGTTGTTCAGCGACTGAGGCACCCCCTGGGTGTCTTGCTTGGTTGGCTGATCCGGTGCCGCTTTTTTGTCGCTGGTTTGGGCCATGGCGGGCACAACGCATAGCACGGAGACGGTAGCAATCGCTGCAAGATGACGCATTGTCATTGGACGCGTCCTGATTTGTGGATGTCCGAGTTAGACTGGACAAGAATATCGGACGGTCGGCGCCCTCGCAACATGTAATTCGTCCACCGGTTAGTTAGGGCCTGTAGACATTCGCATATGAGGGATCTCGGCCCGAATTTCTGCGATGTAATGGCAAGCCGTCGGTC
>DASQVN010000711.1:0-5944 GCA_035640755.1 Rhodopila sp. | reverse complement strand
TCCAGACAAGGTTGCAGAGCTATTGAGTGGCATCGGCTAAGCAAGGCCATACGCTGCGCTTGGCCTCATGCGCCAATGGTTCCAGTCTCTCCGAATGTCGGCTGCGGGTCGAAAGTAGTTCTCCAGCAGAGCCTTATCCCGACAGACGGTCCGGGGTGGCCCGCGATGCAACCGGTCAAAACCTCGGTGCAGAGGTACTAGTGTCCCGGTTCGGAAGTTCGTAAAGCGGCTGATCTCAGCACGTCGTGCGAGCAGCACGCCCAAGGCGCGACGAACTTCCGAACCGGGACACTAGCGACCAGCGTGAATATGGGGCGGCTCGCGTGGATTGCCCTTCGTTGGAGAAGAAATAGAACCGGATGCCGTTATGACGAAAGGCTGTGGGCATCCGGGGGTACCGCTACTCCGCCGCGACCTTCTCGGCATCCTTCTCCGCCGCCTTCGCGGCCTGCAGTTCAGCCGCCTTGGCCTCCACCAGCTCCACGATATGGTCGATCATCGCGTCGCCCTCGATCGTGTGGTCGGTCTTCCCGGCGCGGTACACCATGTGCCGCCCGTTGCCGCCGCCGGTGACGCCGATGTCGGTCATCAGCGCCTCGCCCGGGCCGTTCACCACGCAGCCGATGATCGACAGCGTGATCGGCGTCTCGATGTGCCCGAGCCGCTGCTCCAGCGTTTCGACGGTCTTGATCACATTGAACCCCTGTCGTGCGCAGGACGGGCAGGAGACAACCTTGACCCCGCGGTGCCGCAGGCCGAGCGATTTCAGGATGTCCCATCCGACACGGATTTCTTCCTCGGGTTCGTCGGACAGCGACACCCGCATCGTGTCGCCGATGCCGGCCCATAACAGTGAGCCGAGGCCGATCGAGGACTTCACCGTTCCCATCCGCCGACCACCAGCCTCGGTGATGCCGATATGCAGCGGATGGTCGCAAACCTCGGCGAGCTGATGGTAGGCGGCGACGGCCAGGAAAACGTCCGACGCCTTCACGCTGATCTTGAAGTCATGGAAGTCGTGCTGCTGCAGGATGTTCGCGTGATACAGCGCGCTTTCGACCAGGGCTTCCGGGTTCGGCTCGCCGTACTTCTCCAGCAGGTGCTTTTCCAGCGAGCCTGCGTTGACGCCGATCCGCATGCTGCAGCCGTGGTCGCGGGCGGCCTTTACGACCTCCTTCACCCTCTCGTCGCTGCCGATGTTGCCGGGATTGATCCGCAGGCAGGCCGCACCGCTCTCCGCTGCCTCGATGGCGCGCTTATAATGGAAGTGGATATCGGCGATGATCGGCACCTCGACCTGGCGGACAATGTCCTTCAGTGCGCGGGAACTCTCCTGATCCGGACAGGACACGCGGACGATATCCGCCCCTGCCGCCTCGGCGCGCTTGATCTGCGCAACGGTTGCGGTCACGTCGGTGGTCAGCGTATTGGTCATCGTCTGCACCGTGATCGGCGCGCCGTCGCCCACCGGCACCTTGCCGACATAGATACGGCGGGACTTGCGCCGGATGATTTCCTGGTACGGGCGATAGCTCATGCACGAAGCTCCTTCACGGGTCGGATCCGGCCAAGCGACAGCATCGCCGGTTGGCCGCCGGACGTCGGATCGCCCCATTATGGGGCGCCAGGGCCGGATACGCTACTGGCAGGCGCGCGGCAGTATGCGACCTGCGATGAATCTTACGCGACAATCCCGGTTTCACGCGCCCACGTGGTCACTGCCTCCCGCAGGCCGACATCTCCGCCACGGCGGATCGACAGCAGGACGGACTGAAATGCCTTCAGATCGACCTGCGCCAGCATCGCCTTGAGCGGCAGGATCCCGCTCGCCGGCATCGACAGGGTCCGGATGCCCAGTGCGGCCAGCACCAATGCCTCCAGCGGCCGCGATGCAACCTCGCCGCACAGCGAGACGGGGGTTCCGGTCGCCGTGGCCGCCACGACAAGCTGCTCCAGCAGGTCGAGCACGGGACGCGAGAGAAAGTCGTAGCGGTCGTACAGCGACGGCGTGCCGCGGTCGGCGGCGAACAGGAACTGCAGCAGGTCGTTCGAGCCGATCGAGACGAAATCGGCCTCCGGCAGCAGTTCCTGCAACTGCCACATCAGGGCCGGGATCTCCAGCATCGTGCCGATCTGGAGCCGCTCGGGTGCGGGGCGCACCCGGCGCGCTTCGGCCAGCAGCAATGCCTTGGCGGCGCGGAATTCGGATACCGTGGCGACCATCGGGAACATCACCGACAGCGCCCGCCCGCCGGAGGCGAGCAGCAGGGCGCGCAACTGCCGCCGCAGCAGCGCCGGACGATCGAGCCCCACGCGCAGGCTGCGCCAGCCCATCGCCGGGTTTTCCTCATCCGTCACCATGCCCGGCAGCAGCTTGTCGGCGCCCAGGTCGAGTGTGCGGAACATCACCGGCTTGTCACCGGCCTCATCCAGCACGCGGGCATAGATCGCCGCCTGCTCCGCCACATCGGCAACCGAGCCGCGCGCCAGCATGGCAATCTCCGTGCGGAACAGCCCGATCCCGTCGGCGCCGGTGCGTTCGAGCTGCGGCAGCTCCAGGCTCAGCCCGACGTTCAGCATCAGCTTCAGGCCGACGCCGTCCGCAGTGGCCGCCGGCCGTGTGCGCCATTTCGCCAGTTCGGCAGTCTTGGCGTTGCGGGCTTCCTGGGCGCGCAGATAGGCGTGCCGCACCTCGGCGTCCGGGCGGAGGATGAACTGGCCCTCATCGGCGTCGACCACGCCTTCGTCGTTCGGCTCGATCGCATCCAGCATGCCGCGCAGGCTGCCCAGCGCCGGGATGCCCAGCGCACGGGCCAGGATCGCGGCGTGGCCAGCGGGACTGGCCTCCTCGATCGCGACGCCGGCGATACCGCGGCCGTGCCAGTCCAGCAGCTCCGCCGGACCAAGCCGGCGGGTCACCAGGATGGCGTTCTCCGGCACCGGCGGGCGCGACGTTTCGCCACTGAGTGCGGTCATCAGCCGGTTCGCCAGGTCCTCCATGTCCGCCAGCCGCTCACGCAGATAGGCATCGCTGATGCGGCGCATCTTGTCGTGCAGCTCCTGCGCCACGCGCTGTACCGCCGCCTCGGCCGTCAGTCCGCCGCGGATCGCGTCGCCGACGCGGTTCAGCCACCCGGCGTCGGCGGCGACCAGGCGGTAGGCTTCCAGCACCTCCTTTGACGCGGTCACGTCCGCCGCGCGCCCTGCGCTGGGGACGTCGGCAAACAGGTCATCGAGGCCGCGGCGCATCTGCTCCACGGCCGCCTCGAGCCGCTTCTGCTCCGCCTTTGGGTCATCGGCGATGAGCTGCGTGACCTTGCGCACCTGGCGCAGCCGCACGATCGGCCCGACCGCGACACCGCCCATGAGCGGCGTGCCGGTGAACAGCCGCGGCACCGTCGCCCCAAGCCCTTCGGGGGAGCCGTCGGTCGCGCCGCTGTTGGGCAGCATTTCCGCGAGCAGCAGCGCGACGGTTTCCAGCTCGTCGATCTCGGCTTCGGTGAAGTTGCGCGGCGCCCGGTTCTGCACCGCCAACACACCCAGGATGCGCCCGGCACGGCGGACCGGCACGGCCACCATCGAGGCGAACGGCTCCTCCCCGGTTTCCGGACGGTAGGCGAAAGCGGGGTGGTTCTGCGCATCCGGCAGATTCATGACCGAGCCGGTGGCGGCGCACAGGCCGACAATGCCTTCGCCGACGCGCAGCCGGGTGCGGCCCACGGCGTCCGGATTCAGCCCCTCGGTCGCCGCCAGTTCCAGGATGTCGCCCGGGCGTTGCACATAAATGGAGCAGACTTCACTGACCAGTTCGGAGGCGACCAGCCGCACCAGCACCGAGAGCGGCGCCGAATCGTGCGCGCGCAGGGTGCGCAGGCGGGACAGCAGACGCCGCTGCCCGTTCATGGCTGCATCCCCCGCTGTGCACACGCGCCCAACATTTCGGTCTACCCCTGTTCCATTGCGGCGGCCGGGTTATTGCCAACTCATGGCCGAAGAATGGCCGCGTTCGCAATAAGCCACGAGCCGCACCATCGCCGCAGGGCCTTTCTGGCGAGTCCTGCGGCGATTGGGAAGGCGTTGTCGGCTACGAAAAGTGTCTTGCCGTCAGGCTCCGGGTCAGGCGGGAAGCGGCGCGCACTCCGCCATTGCGAGCTCCCGCGCTGCCAACGCGCCTGCCGCCTGGTCGACCAGTTCCTGGATGATCTCCGCCACCGGCTGGATGCTGTGCACCAGCCCGACCGACTGGCCGGCCATGACCGAGCCATGCTCGACATCGCCCTCAATCACCGCACGGCGCAGTGCACCGGCCCAGAACCGCTCGATGCTGAGCTGCGCCTCCTCCTTCGTCAGTTCGCCGGCCAGGAACTTGTCCCGCACCTCGGCCTGGTGCTCCAGGAACCGCTTGGTGCCCTGGTTCACCAGGCTGCGCACCGGGATCACCGGAAGCCGCGGGTCGAGCTCGACCGAGGGCAGGGCATCGCGGGCCGAGGCCAGCACGAACATGCGCTTGAAGTTCTTATGCGCAATCGATTCTTCCGATGCCGCGAAGCGTGTGCCCAACTGCGCGCCGGCCGCGCCCATCTCCAGGTAGCCGAGGATCGCTTCGCCCCGGCCCAGCCCGCCGGCCACGAATACCGGCACATCGCGCATGTGCGGCAGGATTTCCTGTGCCAGCACGGTCAGGGAGACAGGACCGATATGCCCCCCGGCCTCCGACCCCTCGATCACTAGCGCATCGGCGCCCTGCCGCACCAGCCGCTTGCCCAGCGAGAGCGCGGGGGTAAAGGCGATCAGCTTCGCGCCGCCGTCCCTCACTGCCCGGATCGCGGTCGCGGGCGGAATCCCGCCCGCCAGCACGATATGGCCGACCCGTGCGTCGAGGCAGACGCGGATCAGATCGTCCAGTTGCGGATGCAGCGTGATCAGGTTCACCCCGAACGGCTTGTCGGTCAGCGCCTGCGTCCCGGCGATCTGCTCGGCCAACTGGTCGGGCTCCATCGCGCCGCAGGCGATCACGCCGAACCCGCCGGCATTGGAGATGGCGGCGACCAGGTTCTTCTCGCTCACCCAGGTCATCGCCCCGCCCAGGATGGCGTAGCGGCAACCCAGGAATTCAGTGCCGCGGGACCAGAGCTGGTCCAGGCGCGCACGGGCCGTTGTCAGATCAGGCTGCATCGAGGCCATACGCCGTGTGCAGCGCCCGCACTGCAAGTTCGGTGTATTCCGCAGCGATCAGCACGCTCACCTTGATCTCGCTGGTCGAGATCACCTGGATGTTGATCGCCTTGTCGGCCAGCGCGCGGAACATGGTATTCGCCACGCCGGCATGGCTGCGCATGCCGGTGCCGACGACGCTGATCTTCGCCACATCGGGGTCCTCCAGCAGTTCAGCATAGCCGATCTCAGGCTTCACCTGGGCCAGCGCCGCCCGCGCCCGCGGCAGGTCGGTCTTGCCCACCGTGAATGTCATGTCGGTCATGCCGTCCGCCGAGATGTTCTGCACGATCATGTCGACATTCACGTTCTGCTCCGCCAGCGCGCCGAAGATGCTGGCGGCGATACCCGGCCGGTCCGGCACGCTGCGCACCGTGATCTTCGCCTCGTCTCGGGAATAGGCGATCCCCGATACGTTTTCCTTTTCCACGATCTCGTCCTCATCAACGACCAGGGTTCCCGAGCTGTCATCGGGCGGTGTGTCCAGGAAGCTCGACAGCACGCGTACCCGCACACGCTCATTCATAGCCAGCTCGACACTGCGGGTCTGCAGCACCTTGGCGCCGACCGAGGCGAGCTCCAGCATTTCCTCATAGGCGATCTTGGCCAGCTTGCGCGCCCTCGGCACGATACGCGGATCAGTGGTGTAGACGCCGTCCACGTCGGTGTAGATATCGCACCGGTCGGCCTTCAGCGCCGCCGCCAGCGCCACCGCCGACGTATCCGACCC
>DASQVN010000710.1:0-4831 GCA_035640755.1 Rhodopila sp. | reverse complement strand
GCTTCGCTGCGGTAGCAGTCGGACAGTGCGGTGAGCCGGATCGGAAGCTGCTTTTCGGGGACGATGTCGCCGGCGACGACATTGGTGAGCGGGACCTCAGCGGTGGGGATCAGGTAACGGCCGTCGGTGGTCTTGAACAGGTCGTCCTCGAACTTCGGCAGGTTGCCGGTGCCGTAGGCGGTGGCGGCGTTGACCAGGTACGGCACCTCCATCTCGGTATAGCCATGATGGCGGGTGTGCAGGTCGATCATGAACTGGCCAAGCGCCCGCTGCAGATGCGCAAGCGGGCCGCGCAGGACGGTGAAGCGGGCGCCGGCGAGCTTGGCCGCAGTGGCGAAGTCCATCATGCCGAGGGCCTCGCCGAGCTCGAAGTGCTGCCTGGGCTCGAAGTTGAGGGGGCGGGGTTCGCCGACCTGCTTGACGACGATGTTGGCGGTTTCGTCAGGGCCGTCGGGGACGAAGGGGTCGAGGATGTTGGGCAGGGTTTCGAGGATCTGGCGGATCGCGGCGTCGAGCTCGGGGACGCGCTTTTCCAGGCCGTCCATGTCGCCGCGGAGCGCAGTGGCCTCGGCTTCCAGGGCCGAGGTATCGGCGCCAGTGCGCTTCTCCTGCCCAATTTCCCTGGCGAGGGCGTTGCGGCGGGACTGTTTCTCCTGCAGCGCGGTCTGCGCGGCGCGGCGTTCGGTGTCGAGCTTCAGAATCTGGTCCGATACCGGCGGCAGTCCGCGGCGGGCCATGGCCGCGTCGAAGGCGGCGGGATCGGCTCGGACGGCACGGATGTCGTGCATGGCTCAGACCTCGACAGGCTTCGGCTCGACCCAGCGGGCCGAGAGGATGGAGATCTCGTAAAGCGCGATCAGCGGCAAAGCCAGACCTGTTTGGGTAATGACGTCGGGGGGCGCCAGGATGGCGGCGATGACGAACATGCCGACATAGGCGTAGCGGCGGAACCGCTTGAGCTGGGCGGAGCCGACGATGCCGACCTTGGCGAGCAGGGTGAGTGCGACCGGGAGCTGGAAGGTGATGCCGAAGGCGAAGATCAACTTCATCACCAGGTCGAGGTATTCGCTGACTCGGGGCAACAGCTCGATCGGCACGCCGCCGCCGCCCGTCTGGGTCTGGAAGCTGGCGAAGAAGCGCCAGGCGAAGGGGAAGACGAAATAGTAGGCGAGCGCGGCACCCAGGATGAACAGCACCGGCGTCGCCGCCAGGAAGGGCAGCAGGGCGCGTTTCTCGCTGCGGTAGAGGCCGGGGGCGACGAACAGCCAGATCTGCGTTGCAATCACCGGGAAGGAGACGAACGCGCCGCCGAAGAAGGCGACCTTGATCTTGGTGAAGAACGCCTCATAGAGCTGGGTGTAGACCAGGTGCGGGTCGGGGTTGCCTTGCTCCTTCAGCACCACGGCGAGGGGTTGCGCAAGGAAGTAGTAGATATCGCCCGAGAAATAGTAGGCGACGAAGAAGCAGCCCAGGAACGCGACGGCAGACCACATCAGGCGGCGGCGCAGCTCGATCAGATGGTCGAGCAGCGGCATCGGCTTGTCGTCGATCGGATCGTCTTCAGGTCTGGCCACGGGCGGCGTTCCGGTTGCTCAAGGTGCTGATGGTGCCGGGGACGCTGCACACTGGCGGCGTAGCGTCTCGGTGCGGCACAAGTCGTGCGCAGATGGCCGCGTCGGGCTCAGCCATGGCGTAAGGGGTGGCGACGCAGAGGTCGGCGTTTGGGTCAACATTGGAGTGGCTCCGGTCCTACACCTTGTTGCGGCGTTGCGCCACGACCGCGGGCGGGACCCAGGCAGGCGGCTCATCGGACGGTTCGGTTGTCGCCTCGGCCTGTGGGGGCGGCACCAGGCTGGGGGGCACCCAGTCAGGGGCGGCGGGCTTGGGCGGGCTGGCCTGCTGTGTCGGCGCGGGTTCGGCAGGCGGCTCGGGCTCCGGCGCCGGAATGGGTTCGGCGGCCGGCGCGGTGACAGCGGCCTCATCCAGGGTCGAGACCTCAGACGGTGTGGGATAGGTGGGCTTGAACGGGTCTTCCTCGAAGGTGCGGCGCAGTGAGCGGTCGGGGTCGACGGTGCGCTCCATCGCGCCAGAGATGTCGAAATTGCGGATGTCGTTGAACGCCTTCTTCACATCGCCCAGCTCGGCCTCCCGCACCATCTCATCGACGTGGGTCTGGAACTCGGCGGCCATGCGCCGAGCCTTCTTGATCATGGAGGTGATGGTGCGGATGGCGGCGGGCATGTCCTTCGGGCCGATCAGGATCAGGGCCACGGCGCCGATCAGGGCAATTTCCGACCAGGCAAAATCGAACATTGGGGGTGCGTTGCTCTCCAGGGCGCGATCCAGGGCGCGATGCAGTAGCAGGAACAGGACGAAAGAGGAACTCGCCCCGGATTACCGATGCGCAATCGAGACCGGCGGATCAACCGGGTCCACGGTCAGGAAGCCAAGCGTGCTGCCTTCGAGCACCAGGCAGGTGAGCACGCCGCCGAACACGGCGCCGGTATCGATGGCGATGCGGTTGTGCTTGACCACGGCCGCCCTCACCGGGGTGTGGCCGTGGACGACGACGGCGCCGAAATCACGCTCGGAATACAGGAACGGTTGGCGGGAGCGGAGCAGGTCGTCACGTGCCTGTTTCTCCAGCGGGATGCCAGGGCGGACGCCGGCATGGACGAAGGCGTAGCCGCCTTCCCGGTGCATCAGGCGCAGATTGCGCAGGAAGTCCTGATGCTCGGGCGGGATTCGCCTGGCCCAAAGGTCCCGCGGGGCGTCCGGATCGATATCGTAGCTCTCCAGCGTCGCCCGGCCGCCGGCGAACAGCCAGTCGGTGCCGGCGGCACGCTCCCCGGCCAGGGCGTCGAGCATGGTGGCCTCGTGATTGCCGAGGAGGTTGACCATGTCCATGCCGGGGATGGGGCTGCCGGCGACGAGCTGGTCGATGACGCCGGCGCTGTCGGCGCCCCGGTCCACATAATCGCCGACGTGCAGGAGCAGCGGGGCGGCGACCGGGCGACGGGCGAGGTCCTGCGCGATCAGGACGTGCAGGTTGGCGAGTTGCTGGGCGCAGCCGTGGATGTCGCCGATGGCGTAGATGCGCCGGCCAGGCGGCAGGGTGGCGGGCGCGGGGGAGAGGTCGAGCATCAAGGATTGCCGATACAGGGCAATCGGGTTCGAATCAATGTGCCCGTGCCGGGCGGTCCGGCGGCGGGTCCTGCCCCGCGCAGACGGGCCGGGCGAGCCTAATGTCCTTCAAGGGAGTCCGACCCGGCCAGCAGCGCTGGAATGTTGCGCCATAGGAAGAGCCCGCAGAACCCGCGGCGGATCGGTATCGGCGTTATAGATCAGGAGATACGGAAAGCCTCGCAGCGACGGAAAGCGGTAATGGATGTCAGCCAAAACGGGCCGCGGCGCGCCGAGAGCCGGATTGCCGCCCAGCCGCCGCAACGCGGTAGCGAGAACTACGCGCGGGCGTCGCGCCGCGTCCGGATTGTCGCGAGCGATACGGTTGATCGCTTCGCTGGCACAACAGCCGCGCGACGCTCAGAATGACGGTGGCGAAGCGGGAGGGAAGCTGCAGCACCGGGGCGTCGCCTGGCGGGGATCCACCCGGTTAACGCTTCACCCGCTGCGCGGCCCAACGCCCGGAATTGGCCAAAGTCGAGGTGAGAGCCCGTGAGAATGCTACTACGCCGGCCATCCAACAGGGGTTTTTCCGCTTCCGTTGCTCACGGCGCCATACGGCCGCTCCGCTACGGGTCGGAAAAGCCCCCGCCGGCCGGCGCCCCAGTTGGTCACGTGATTCAGACTTCCGGCGATAGCGCCTCCAGTCATCACGCTCCAGGGGCGCCTCTGGCTCGGCGTAGTGCATTCTCAGACGGGCTCTGAACGGGGTGCGTACATGTCGCGGACGCTGATCATTCTTGGCCTGGCGATCGCTGCGCTGGGTGTGCTTTGGCCGTTGCTGGGGCGCGTCGGGTTGGGGCGGCTGCCGGGCGATATCCTGATCGTGCGGGACAATGTGCGGTTCTATGCGCCGCTGGGGACGTGCCTGCTGATCAGCGTGGTGGTTTCATTGGTGCTGTGGCTGCTGAACCGGTGATCGCGCGTCAGTAGGACAGGCGTGCGAGGCTTCGGAGCTCCTCGGGCGTGGTGCTGCCGAAGCCGAAGAATTCCAGATAGGCGGGGATCATCTCGAACAGCATGTCGGTGCCGACCTGCACCGGACAGCCCTTGGCCTGGGCTGCGCGGAGCAGAGGGGTGTATTCCTCCTTCATCACGACCTCACCCACGAAGGTGCCGGGGGCGATGCGCTCGACATCGACCGGCATGGGGTCATTCGGGTTCATGCCGAGGGGGGTGGCGTTGACCACGATGTCCCAGCCGGCGGGGTCGTTGGAACCGGTCTCTATCTGCAGGGCGGGATAGTGGGTGCGCAGCCGGGTGCCAAGGGCCTCGGCTGAGGCGGGGTTGGTATCGAACAGGCCGATCGCCCGCGCGCCGGCCGCGGCGAACGAGGCGGCGATGGCGGAGCCGACGCCGCCGGAGCCGACCACGAGGGCGCGGGCGCCGGCGACGGGGCGGCCCTTGCGGGCCACGCCGCGCACGAAGCCGGCGCCATCGAACATGTCGCCGAGGAGTGAGCCGTCGGGGCGCTTCAGCACGGCATTGCAGGCGCCGGCGATGCGGGCGGTGGTGGTCAGCTCGTCCAGCATGCCGGTGACCGACACCTTGAACGGCATGGTGACCAGGGCGCCGTGCAGCGTGGTCACGCGGAACAGGGCGGGGAAGACGGCGGCAAAGTCCTCCGGGTGGATGCCCAGGGGGGTGA
>DASQVN010000709.1:0-8760 GCA_035640755.1 Rhodopila sp. | reverse complement strand
GGCGAGCGGGGCGGAGACCAGGGCCTCGATCTCCAGGTCGCAGCGGCTCATGCAGGCTTCCAGCGTGCGCAACGCGGTATCGGCGGCGTCGATGACGTGCAGGCGGGCGTTCAGCGTGGTGCAGAACAGGCCGCGCGGATCGGACACCTGCTCGGTCGCATCGACAGCAAAATTCAAAGGCAGGACGTGGATCGGCTCGCGCCCGTCCACTTCGGCGCGGTTGCGGCCTTCGCTGACGACGCCGCGGATGTCGGCCTCACTGACGGCACGGCCGCCGACCGGCCATTGCACGTTGAACAGGCGCGACTGCGGGCGGCCGCAGGTCAGGTTCACGGTGACCGAGCGAAGGCGGACATCGGCCATGTCCTCGGCCTGACCGACGCAGGTGCGGATCGACTTCTCGGCGGCGTCGAGATCGACGATATCGCCGCTGCTGAGCCCCTTGCCCTTCTGCCAGCCGAAGCCCAGCACGCGCAGGCGTCCATCGCTCTCCACCCGGCCGATCAGGCAGGCGAGCTTGGTCGTGCCGATATCGACAATGCCGAACGGGCCCGAGCGGTGGTGCCGGGGCACCTCCATCTCGGGGGTTTCGGGTTCGCCCGACGTCAGCGTTCGGCGGATCTGATCTGCCATTCCGCCTCTCCTAGGTTGGCTTCTTCGCAATGACCGGCACCGTCATCGGCACCGCGCCAGGCTGGGTGGATAAGGACGAGCCATCCTTCGTTTCGGGGCGCGGATGGAAAACGATGCGGTCGGGCAGGCGCATGTCGATCGCGGCGAGCGAACGCTCCAGCACCTGGTGCTCCTGCTCCAGCTTGATCAGGCGGTCGAGGGCCGCGACCTCATGCCCTTCGGGCAGCATCACGTCGGTGCCGTTGGTTATGTGCAGGTTCCAGCGCCGTTCGCCGACGCGGACGCTGGCGACGACCTTTTCGGCGAGCGCCGGGCGGTCGCGCAGCGCGTCCAGCAGGTCCTTGGCAGCCGCGGGGGCACCCTGGCCGACGATCAGCGGCAGGTGGCGGAACAGCGCGGTGTCCTGGTTGACCACCTGGCCGGCACGGTCAACGAGCACGAACTTGCCCTGGTGCTGCCAGACCGCGTACGGGCGGCGTTCCTGCAGGTTGATGATCACGGTACCGGGCAGCCGCCGTTCGATCGTCGCGCTCTCCACCCAGGGGATGGATTCGATGCGGGCGCGCGTATCCTCGAGCGAAAAGCCGAGGATGGGGCTGCCTTTCTCCACGCCGATGGCGGCGTTCAGCAGCGGCTCGGGCGTGTTCTGGCGGCCTTCGATGATGACATCGTGCACACGCAGGCCGAATGCGGCGGTGACAGCACCGAAACGTTCGCGTGCGGTGACCAATGAGCCACCGGCGTGGCCAGTGATGGTGTGCAGGCCGATGCCGATGAGCAGCACGACCGCCGAGGCGAGGCCGACCCACAAGGCAGGGCGCAGCAGACGCCGCTGGCGGCGCAGCAGCAGCCGCCATGGCGACGGGCGGTCGTTGACCGAGTTGCGGGGGGAGTGCCTTACGCGCGGCATGCGGCATTCTCCACCATCCAGGCGCAGAGCTGCGGAAACGACATGCCGCAATACGCCGCCTGCTCGGGCAGCAGGGAGACCGGGGTCATGCCGGGCTGGGTATTGATCTCCAGCAGCACAAGGCGACCGGGCTCGCCCGCCGTGTCGTCGTAGCGGAAGTCGCAGCGCGTGGCGCCGCGGCAGCCCAGCGCGCGGTGTGCGGCGACGGCGACATCCATCGCGTGAGCATAGGCGGTGGGGTGTATTGTGGCCGGAACGATGTGGCGGGAACCGCCTTCTGCGTATTTCGAATCGTAATCGTAGAACGATCCGGCCATGGCCATGATCTCGGTGACCGCGAGGGGGCGGTCGTGCAGCACACCGACAGTGAGCTCGCGGCCGGGGATGTATTCCTCGATCATCGCGGTGGGGCCGAAACGCCAGGTCTGCGCGATCTCCGCCCGGCGATTGTCGCCGCCGCGGATCACCGAGACGCCGACGGACGATCCTTCGTTCACCGGCTTGATGACGTAGGGCAGCGGCAGCGGGTCGGCGGCGGCGAGGTCTTCGATCGCGATGACCCGCCCGCGCGCGACGGGCAGGCCGGCGGCGGTGAACAGCGCCTTGGCGGCTTCCTTGTCCATGGCGATGGAGGACGCCCGCACGCCGGAATGGGTGTAGGGGATTTCGAGCCAGTCGAGCACGCCCTGGATGGCCCCGTCCTCACCGAAGCGGCCGTGCAGGGCGTTGAACACCACATCCGGCTTCGGTGCCCCAGGGTTTGATGCAAGGGCGGCGATCACGGCGCCGAGGTCGCGGCTGACTTCAACCGGGTCAACAGTAAATCCGGCTTCGCGCAGAGCGGCAATGACCTCCAGCCCGCTGGTCAGGCTGACCTCGCGTTCGGCGGAGATGCCGCCATACAGCACTGCGACGCGCGTCATGCCACGACCTCCGGCTGGCCGGCGGGAATGCCGATCCGCTTGATTTCCCACTCCAGCGTCACGCCGGTCGCGGCGAGGACACGGCGGCGAACTTCCTCGCCCAGTCCTTCAATGTCCGCAGCCGTGGCATTGCCTGTATTGATGAGGAAATTGCAATGCTTTTCCGACACCATGGCACCGCCGCGTGTCAGGCCGCGGCAGCCGGCGGCGTCGATCAGCTCCCACGCCTTCATGTCGGGCGGGTTGCGGAAGGTGGAGCCGCCGGTGCGGGCGCGGATCGGCTGGGAGGCTTCGCGGGTGGCCCGGATCTGCTGCATCTGTCCGGTGATAAGTTCGCGCGATCCGGGCTGGGCGTGGAGCATGACACGTGTCACGACAGATTCGGCCGCCAGGGCGCTGTGGCGATAGGCGAAGGCGAGGTCGGCGGCGGTCAGGCGGCGGAGGTCGCCGGTGCGGGTGATGATCTCGGCCCAGGCAAGCACGCCAGCCATGTCGCCACCATAGGCGCCGGCGTTCATCGCGACGGCGCCGCCGATCGAGCCGGGGATGCCGGAGAGGAAGGCGAGGCCGGAGAGGCCGGCTTCGGCAGCATGTTCCGCCACAGTCACGTCCAGCGCGGCGGCGCCCGCGATGATGCCATCGGGCTGCACAGTGATTTCGGAGAAGCCGCGCGCCAGCTTGATCGTGACGCCCGGCAGGCCGCCGTCGCGCACGATCAGGTTGGAGCAGGCGCCGATCACGTGCACCGGCACATCGTTCGGCAGATGGCGCAGCAGCGTGGCCAGGTCATCGGCGTCGGCGGGGCGCACCAGCACTTCGGCGGGGCCACCGGCGCGGAACCAGGTGAAGGGCGCGAGCGATGCGTTCGCCTGCACCCGACCACGCAGCGGCGGCAGCATGTCGAGCAGACCGGGGACGCGTTCCGCCACGATCATCCGTCCCCCTTGCGGCGGCCCGCCTGCAGGGCTGTCAGTTCGGCGGGCAACGCGGCCGCCCACTGGGTGATGTTGCCGGCGCCGAGGCAGACGACGAAGTCGCCGGCGCGGGCGATGGCGTGGACCATTTCGGCGAGGTGCACGGGGGTCGGCAGCGCAACGACGCTGCGGTGGCCGCTGGCACGCAGGCCTTCCACCAGCGCGTCGCGGTTGACGCCCTCGATCGGCTGCTCGCCGGCGGAATAGACATCGGCGACGATGACGGTGCCGGCGTCGTTCATGCAGGTGCAGAACTCGTTGAACAGCGAATGGAGGCGGGTGTAGCGGTGCGGCTGCACCACGGCGACGACGTCGCGCGCGCCAGCCTGGCGGGCGGCCTTCAGCACGGCGGCGATCTCCACCGGGTGATGGCCGTAGTCATCGATGATGGTGATGCCGCCGGCCTCGCCCGTCTTTGTGAAGCGGCGCTTGACGCCCTTGAAGCTGAGGAAGGCCTCGCGCAGCGTGGCGTCGTCGATTTCCATCTCCATGCCCACCGCGATGGCGGCAAGCGCGTTCTGCACGTTGTGCGCCCCCAGCATCGGCAGGCGGAACGGCCCCATCGCGCGGGTGCGGCTGCGCACGCGGTCCGTCACCACGGCGTGGAAAGTCGAGCCCATCTTGTCGAGCACGACCTTGTCGGCCCGCACATCAGCCTGCTGGGAAAATCCGTAGGTGATGATGCGGTGATCCGACAGGCGCGGGATCATCTGCTGCACCGCCGGATGGTCGATGCACAGCACGGCGAAACCGTAGAACGGAATGTTGGCAACGAACTGATCGTAGGCGGCAATCATCGCCTCGGGCGAGCCCCAGTGGTCCAGATGCTCGGGGTCCATGTTCGTCACGATTGCAATCACCGCGGGCAGACGCAGGAAGGAGCCGTCGCTTTCGTCGGCCTCCACCACCATCCAGTCGCCGGCGCCCATGCGGGTGTTGGTGCCATAGGCGTTGATGATGCCGCCGTTGATCACGGTGGGGTCGAGGTGCGCAGCTTCGAGCACCGAGGCGATCAGGCTGGTGGTGGTGGTTTTGCCATGTGTGCCGCCCACCGCGACCGACCAGCGCAGCCGCATCAGTTCGGCCAGCATCTCGGCTCGGCGCACCACGGGGATCAGGCGGGAACGGGCGGCAGTGACCTCGGGGTTGTCGCGCTTCACGGCGGTGGAAACAACGACGACCTGCGCATCGCCCAGGTTGGCGGCGTCGTGGCCGACCATGACGGGAATGCCGGCTTCGCGCAGGCGCTGGACGTTCGCTGACTCGGTGATGTCGCTGCCCTGCACCGAATAGCCGAGGGTGTGCAGCACCTCGGCGATGCCGGACATGCCGATACCGCCGATGCCGACGAAATGGATGGTGCCGATGGATAGCGGCAGGGCTCTCATGCGCGGTCTCCCGGCCGGTCGGCGGTTTGGGGCAGGCGCGCCTCCACAAGACTGGCGAGGCGTGCGGCGGCATCGGCGCGGGCCTGGGCGCGTGCGGCGGCGGCAGCGTTGGTCAAGGCGAGCTTGTCGGACAGGATTTCGGTCAGGCGGGCGGACAGGGTCGTGGCGTTGAATGTGGGCTGCGGCATGACCCAGGCGCCGCCGGCGGCGGCCAGCGCGCGGGCGTTGGCGGACTGGTGGTCGTCGATCGCGCTGGGCAGCGGCACCAGGATCGAGGGCCGAGCGGCGACGGCGAGTTCGGCCACGGTGGAGGCCCCTGCCCTGGCGATCACGATGTGCGCCGATTGCAGCCTCTCGGCGATGTCGGGGAAGAAGGGCGAAAGCTCCGCGTCGATTCCCGAGGCGTCGTAGGCGGCGCGGACACGGTCGAGGTCCTCGCGCCGGACCTGCTGGGTGACAGTGGTGTAGAAGCGCAGCGCGTCGGGCAGAAAGCGCAGCGCATCGGGCACCACGTCGCTGAACACACGGGCGCCGAGGGAGCCGCCGAGGACCAGCACGCGGATGCGGTCAGCCGGCGGCTCATACGGGGCGTCGGCGAATGCGGTAATGGCGGGACGGACGGGGTTGCCGGTGACCTCGGTGCGAATGCGGGGCAGCTTCTCGGTGGCGGCGAAGCTCAGCGCCAGCGTATCGGTCCAGCGTGCAAGGAAGCGGTTGGCGCGGCCCAGGACGGCGTTCTGCTCGTGCAGGATCACGGCCGGGCGGCTGCGGAGCGTGCGGGCGGCGAGCACGGGGGCGACACTCGGGTAGCCGCCGAAGCCGACGATGCAGCCGGGCTCCAGGCTGGCAAGGATGCCGCGCGCCTGCGCGATGCCGGCCGCCAGCGAGACGACGGCCTTGGTGCCGCGCATCATGCCCCTGCCGGCAATGCCGGCGCCGCGAAGGACGTACTGATCCTTGCCGGCGAAGGTGGGGCTGGCGAGGCCGCCGGAACGTGCGTCGGTCATCAGCACGATGCGGTGACCGCGGGCGATGAGCTCTGCGGCCAGTGCCTCGGCGGGGAAGAAGTGGCCGCCCGTCCCGCCCGCGGCGATGACGATCGGCTGCACGGCAGGGCCTCTCATAGCACCTCATCCCGGCCGCGGCGGCGTGTGAGCGCCAGCAGCATGCCCATGCCCAGGGCGACGGCGAGGGCGGACGACCCGCCATACGAAATGAACGGCAGCGTCATGCCCTTGGTCGGGATCAGCCGCAGCGTCGATGCCATGTTGACGAAGGCCTGCAGACCGAAGCCGGTGACGAGGCCGGTGCAGGAGAGGACGATGAACGTGTCCTGCTCGCGCAGCAGGCGCAGCAGGCCACGCAGCACGATGAAGGCGAAGATCGCCAGGATGATGACGCAGAGCAGCATGCCGTATTCCTCGCCGGCGACGGCGAAGACGAAGTCGGCATGGGCGTCGGGCAGGATGTCCTTGACGTGGCCCTCCCCGGGCCCGCGACCCAGCAGGCCGCCGTTGCCGAAGGCTTCCAGCGCGGTGGTGACCTGGTAGTTGTCACCGGTGCCGTCCCAGAAGCGGGTGACACGGCTGCGCACGTGCGGGAACAGCGTGTAGGCGGCGACGGCACCGCCGCCGAGGCAGCCGAGTGCGATGCCGACAAGGGTGAGCGGCATCCCATTGACGTAGAGCTGCGCCAGGAACACCACCGTTATGACCGCGAGCATGCCGATATCGGGCTGCGATTTCAGCAGCAGCAGGATGACGCCAAAGATCATGAAGGCGAGCAGCGTGCCGGGGAAGCGGCGGGACTTCCTGCCCTCGGACAGCAGCCAGGCGGCGACCACGGCGAAGCAGGGCTTGAGGAACTCGCTTGGCTGGACCGACATGCCGGGCAGCGCGATCCAGCGGCGGGCGCCCTTGATCTCGATGCCGACGACCATCGTCGCCGCCGTCATGGCCAGTGCGATCAGGCAGCCGATGATGGCGAGGCGGCGGATTTCGCGCGGCGAGAGCAGCGACACGCCGACCACGATGACGCCGGCCACCGCGAGGAAGGCGACCTGCTTGAAGATGAACATGTCACGCGACGTGCCGATACGCTCAGCAACCGCTGGACTCGCGGCCAACATCATGACATAACCGAAACCGATGAGCAGGCCGATGGCGCCCAGGATCCAGCGATCGACGCTGAACCACCACCGGCCAAGCTTGGAGTCGTCAGTGCGGGAAAAGCCGGACATCAGACGGCCTCCAAGGCGCGGACGAGGGCTGCGAAACGATCGCCGCGCTGGTCATAGCCGGTGAACTGGTCCCAGGACGCGCAGGCAGGCGAAAGCAGGACGATCGGCGTCCCGGTGCGCTTTGCCGCAGTGAAGGCGGAGGAGACAGCGTTCTCCAGCGTCTCGACGACCTCGAACGAGACGTTGTGGCGGCTTAGCGTATCGGCGAACTGCGGGGCGTCGCGGCCGATCAGCAGGGCGTGGGCGATGCGGTTGAACAGCGGCGCCAGAGGCTCGATGCCGCCTTCCTTGGCCATGCCGCCGGCGATCCAGATTACGCGGTCATAGCAAACGAGGGCGCGTTCGGCGGCATCGGCGTTGGTGGCCTTGCTGTCGTTGATGAAGGTGACGCCATCGATGGTGGCGATGCGCTGCTGGCGATGCGGCAGGCCCGGGTAGGTGCGGATGGCGTCGGCGATCACTGCGTCGGGCACGCCGAATTGGCGGGCCATGGCGGTGGCGGCGTTGGCGTTCTGAGCGTTGTGCGTGCCGGGGAGCGCGGGGCCGTCTGCCAGCGGTGGGGTATGGCCGGAGATGCGGCAAAGATCGGGCGCCGCGCCCTTCCTATCGCTGCAACGGTGGGGGGCGGATGGCCGGGTCAAGCCCGGCCATGACGAAAGGGACGCCGGCCCTGACGGAAGGGATGCCGGCCGTGACGGAAGGGCCGAAAGTCCGTCGGCCATGGCACGGGATGCGGGGTCGTCGATACCGATCACGGCGAGGTCGCCCGGTTCCTGGCGGTCGAAGATGGCGCGCTTGGCGCGGGCGTAGCCGGCCATGTCGCCGTGGCGGTCCAGGTGATCGGCGCTCAGGTTGAGCATTACGGCTGTATTGAAGCGAACAGTTACGAGTCGCTCCAACATGTATGAGGACATTTCGAGCACGTACACACCGTCATCCGGCAGCAGCGGCAAGGACAGGGCAGCGGGGCCGAGGTTCGCGCCGGCGGCAACCGGCAGGCCGGCGCGCTCCAGGATATGCGCGAGCAGAGCGGTGGTGGTTGATTTGCCGTTGGTGCCGGTGACACCGGCGAAGCGCGCGCTGGAGCCCGAGAGGCGCACCGCCTGATACAGCAGCTCCACGTCGCACAGGATCGGAGTGCCGGCTTCGCGGGCGCGGGCGGCGGCGGGGTGCGGCTCCGGCAGGCGATGCGGGATGCCGGGGGAGAGCACGAGCGCGTCGTAGTCCCAGGGGCCTTGCACCGGGTTGCGCAGCTCCACACCGGTGGCGGCGGCTCGGGTCTCGGACTTGTCATCCCAGGCGACGACCTCGGCCCCCATAGCGGTGAGCGCGCGGGCAGCCGGCAGGCCGTTCTTGCCAAGGCCGACCACGGCGAAGCGTTTGCCGCGGAAGATGTCAGGTGCGAAACCGCTCATCGGATCTTCAAGGTCGCCAGACCGACCAGCGCCAGGATCATCGAAATGATCCAGAATCGAATGACAATCGTCGGCTCGGCCCAGCCCTTCTTCTCGAAATGATGGTGCAGCGGCGCCATCAGGAAGACGCGGTGGCCGGTGCGCTTGTACCAGAACACTTGGATGATCACCGATACCGTTTCGACAACGAACAGGCCGCCGACGATCATCAGCACGATCTCATGCTTCACGACGACCGCCGTGGCGCCCAGCGCGCCGCCCAGGGCGAGGCTGCCGAT
>DASQVN010000708.1:0-3617 GCA_035640755.1 Rhodopila sp. | reverse complement strand
GAGGCCGAGCGCGATGCTCGCGATTGCTGCACGCCGCGTCGGGTAGGATTTCGCCCAACACCTCCCGCGGCAGACTCAGATACACGGGCCCCTGCGGCGACGCCGTGGCAATCTCCAGCGCCCGGTCCACCACCGCCGCGGCCTGATCGCCGCGCTTCATCTCATAATCCCACTTCACCATCTCGCGCAGCATGCCCGCCTGATCGAACATCTCCTGCGCCCAGTGGATATGCGCGCTGCGCGACCCCTCGGCCCCCGCCTCGGTGAACGGCGTCCGCCCCGAGGTCAGCAGCATCGGAATCCGGTCCCGGCTGGCATCGATCAGCATGTTGATCGCATTCGCCGTCCCGACGTTGGTGTGCAACATCACCGCCTGCGGCCGCCCGGTCACCGCCGTATACCCATGCGCCATCGCCACCGCCGCGTTTTCATGCGGGATCACCATCGGCTTCGGCACCGTCCGGTTGCCCTTCGCCGCCCGGGCATACGCCTCCACGATCGGGGCGAAATCGGTCCCCGGATTGCAGAACAGATGTTCGATCCCCTGCGCCGCGAGCGCGTCCAGATACTCTTCTGCGGCAATACGCTGGCTCATGAAACGCTCCCCGCTGTCCTGATGGCCCACCACACCCTTTCGGGCGTCGCCGGCATATCGATATGCGTCACGCCCAGCGGGGCCAGCGCATCCAGAACGGCACAGATCACCGTCTGCGGCGCCGCGATCGCCCCCGCCTGCCCACATCCCTTCACCCCGAACGGGTTGGCGTTCGTCGGGAAAGCGAAACATTCAAGTCCGGCAGATCATCAGCCCGGGGTACCCGGTAGTCCATGAACGAAGCACTCAGCAGCTGCCCGGACCCACGGTCATACACCGTGTGCTCCATCAGCGCCTGCCCGATCCCCTGCGCCAGCCCGCCCTGCACCTGCCCGACCGCCAGCATCGGGTTGATGATCGTCCCGTAGTCATCCACGGCAAAGTAACGGTCCAGCATGACCGCCCCAGTCTCCGGATCGACCTCCACCTCCGCCACGTGACACCCATTCGGGAAAGTAATGACATCCAGCAGGTTCCACACCAGCGCATCCGGTGCCGGCTCCGACGCATCCCGCGCGGCGATGACCGACGGCAGATCCACCGAGCGCCCCTGCGCCGCAAACCGCCCGGAGGCAAACGTCACCTCTTCCACCCGCGCCTGCAACAGCCGCGCCGCCACAGGCCGCGCATTGGCAATCACCTGTTCCGCCGCCTTGAACAAGGCGGAACCGCCCATGTGCATCGAACGGGCCCCGCCATGCCCGTTGCCGCGCGGTATCGCCGCCGTATCGGCCTGCACATACCGCACCCGCCCCGGATCGACCCCCAGCAGATCGGCGGCGAGCTGAGGGTAGCTCGTCTCATGCCCCTGCCCGTTGCTCTGCGTCCCCACCAGCACCGCGACGGTTCCGTCATCGCGGAACCTGATCGCAGCGCCCTCATTCGGCGCCCCCCGCGCCGTCTCCAGGAAGCACGCAAACCCCAGGCCACGCAGCAATCTGCGCGCCCGACTCTCCGCCTGCCGCCGCCGGAACCCAGCATGGTCGGCCAGCCGCAGCACCTCATCGATATTCGCCGCGAACCGCCCGCCATCGATCACCGTGCCCAGCGCCTTCCGGTACGGAAACGAACCGACCAGGTTGCGCCGCCGCAGTGCAACCGGATCAAACCCGCACTGCCGCGCCGCCTTGTCGATCAGCCGCTCCAGCAGATAGTTCGCCTCCGGCTTCCCCGCCCCGCGATACGCGTCGATCGGCGCCGTGTTGGTGAACGCTGCCCGCACATCCATGAAGATCGCTGGGATGTCGTACCCGTTCCCCATCGCCGCCGCCGGCGCGTTGGTCGAGCTGCCCGGCCCGCCCCCCGACATATACGCCCCCAGCCCCGCGACCGTGCTCACCTCCAACGCCAGGAACCGCCCATCCGCATCCAGCGCCAGCCGAGCGCGGGAGCGATTGTCGCGCCCCTGCGCGGCCGCGAGAAAATCCTCGCCCCGCTCCTCGATCCACTTCACCGGACGCCCAAGCCGCCGCGCCGCCTCCAGCAGCAGCACATACTCCGGATACAGCGCGTTCTTGATCCCAAACCCGCCGCCCACATCCGGCGCCGATACCCGGACCTGATCACGCGGACACCGGAACACCGCATCCGCCAACTGGTCCCGTAACGCATGCACGCTCGCCGCCGACACGAACAGGTCAAACCGCCCGTCGCGGTACTCGGCAATCGCCCCCCGCGTCTCGATCGGCGCAGTGACCAGCCGGTTGTTGACCAGATCGACCTCGGCCACATGCACCGCCGCAGCAAACGCGGCCGCCACCGCCGCCTGGTCTCCGCGCTGGAACCGGAACGACTGGTTCCCCGTCTCCCAGATGCGCGGCGCCCCCTCCCGCAGCGCCTCCGCCGCATCCACAACGGCCGGCAGCGGCGTATAGTCCACCACCACAGCCTCCGCCGCGTCCCGCGCCGCCGCACGCGTCTCCGCCACGACAAACGCGACCAGATCACCGACGAACCGCACCCGCCCATCCGCCAGCGCCGGCCGAGGCGGCACGATCATCGGCCCGATCGTCGCGACCTCCGTCACGCAGGGCAAATGCCCAAGCCCCGCGATATCCGCATGTGTATAGACACACAGCACCCCCGGTAACACCCGCGCCGCCGAGGCATCGATCCGCTCAACAACCGCATGCGCATGGGGCGAGCGCACCACCTGCGCCCACCCCATCCCCTCCCTCCCAATATCCTCCACATACACCGCTCGGCCTGTCAGAAACCGCGCATCCTCCACACGTCGCACCGACTGGCCGATGAACCCCGCCATGCCGCGTCAGAACCCCAACTTCCCGGCCAACCCATAGCCCTGGGCCAGATCACGCAGCTTGCCCCAGGTCGCATCCTCGACCGGCACGCCGTTCTTCCGCCGATCCTGCTCCTTCCGGTATTCGATCTCGCCCGGATAGAACACCTCAGTGAAGCCCTGCGCCGGCGGGGTCGCCTTCAGGTACTGCGCGAACTCCGTTACCTCCTGCCGGAACGTGCCCAGGTCGCGGAACGCCGAGACGTTGAACACCGCCATGAAGCACCCGTCATTGTGCCGCCCGGTCGGCTCAACGCCGAAGCCAAGCCCAGTCAGCAACCCCGACAAAATCTCGACGATCGCCGCCAGCCCGGTGCCTTTGTAGCCCTCGGTGCCGCCCAGCGGCAGCAGCGCCCCACCGGCACGCAGCACCTTCGGGTCGGTCGAGGGCCGCCCCTCGGCATCGATCAGCCAGCCGGCCGGCACCTGCTCGCCGCGCGCGGTGGCGACGTTGATCTTGCCAGCCGCGGCGGCCGAGGTGGCCATGTCGAACACCAGCGGCCCCTCCAGGTTGGAGGGCACGGCGAAGCAGATCGGGTTGGTGCCAAGCCGCGCCTTGGCGCCGCCGAATGGCGCAACCGCCTTCGGGCTGCGGCCGGAATCCGCGGTGATCATCGCGATCATGCCCTCGGCCGCCGCGATCAGCGGATAGCTCGCCAGCCGCCCGATATGGCTCTGGCGGAACACGGTGGCGGCAGCGACATTCTGTTTCTTCGCCTTGTC
>DASQVN010000707.1:0-3942 GCA_035640755.1 Rhodopila sp. | reverse complement strand
AACGAAAGCACCCTCCGATGACGATACTCACGAGTAGCCGTGGTTGTCGAATCCGCGGCGGGACGGCCACGCGCGTAAATGCCATGCCGCAATAACAGACAGGTGATGAGGTTCGCCAGCCCACGGTCCCATGTGCGGTGTTCTAAAGGACTACTTCAGAGGGCATGTTTCGCGCGTCATGTTGGCCGGCTCCATCAACTCATTGCTGGCGTTGGCTGGCCATTCGCTGCTGTTCCAGGCCTTCGCCATCATCCTTGGCACCTTCATCCTGGAGGATGCGGCGACCGTCGCGGCCGCCATGCAGGTCGCCGACGGAACCGTGCCGGCCTGGCTGGCGCTGAGCTCGCTGTATGCCGGGATCGTGCTCGGCGATCTGGGGCTGTACGGCCTGGGGCGGCTGTCGGCGCACGTGCCATGGATCGCGCGGCAGTTGCCGCCGCATCGGCAGAAGGTGATCCGCGCCTGGATCGGCGGGCGGATCTTCAAGGTGGTGTTGATCAGCCGCTTTCTGCCGGGTATGCGTCTGCCTACATATACAACCTGCGGTTTCGTTGGCGCCGACCTGCGCAGCTTCACCAGCGCGGCGGTGCTCGCGACTCTGTGCTGGACCACGCTACTGTTTGGCGCATCCTTGAAAGTGGGGCATTTCCTGATGGATCACCTGGGTGCGTGGCGCTGGGCCGGTGCCGCCGGCTGCGTCGTCTTCATCATCATCGCCGGCCGGGTGGCGGCCGCGGGGCTGCAGGCGGCTCGCCGATGAGGCTGGGGAGCGCGGTTGCGTCGGGCCCGGTAACGGCGGAGCAGCCGCCGGGTGTGGTCTCGTTCTTCGAGTTCTGGCCGGGGTGGCTGTTCTACGCGCCGGTCGTCGCGCAGTGGATCGCCTTGGGGCTGCGCTACGGCGACTTCAGCCTGCCGACCGCGGCCAACCCCACCATCACCACGGGCGGGCTGTGCGGCGAATCCAAACTCGCGATCCTGAACCAGGTGCGGCCCGAGGCCGACGGGTTGATCGCGCCGGCCTGCGGCGTGCTGGCGCGCTCCGATAATGCCCCCAAAAACGTCCCTGGGGGCGGCGCCGACGCCGCCGAGGCCGCGATGGCCGCCAACGGGCTCAGCTATCCGGTCGTCGCCAAGCCGGATATCGGCTGCAACGGCACCGGGGTGCGCCTGGTGCGCGACCGCGCGGCGCTGGCGCGCTACCTGCGCGACTTCCCGGCCAATGAGGTGGTCGTCCTGCAGGAATACGTGCCGGAACCGAATGAGGCCGGCATCTTCTATGTCCGCCATCCGCATGAGGGGGTGGGGCGCATCACCTCCCTGACCGTCAAGCGGCCGCCTGTCGTCACAGGCGACGGCCGTTCAACCTTGCGGGAACTCATCCTGGCGGATGCGCGTGCGGGCCGGGTGTCCCACCTGTACCTCAAACGCCTGACGGAGCGCCTCGACACCGTCCCGGCGCGGGGCGAGCCGGTGCAGCTTGTCTTCGTCGGCAACCACTGCAAGGGCGCGATCTTCGAGGACGGCGCCGGGCTGATCACCCCCGCCCTGACCGCAGCGATCGACCAGCTCGCGCGCGCGGTGCCGGAGTTTCATTTCGGCCGCATCGATGTGCGGTTCACCTCGACGGCTGCGCTGCGACGTGGGCTGGGGTTCCGCGTGATCGAGATCAACGGCACCGGCTCCGAGCCAACGCATATTTGGGATGCGCGGACCAAGCTGCTGGACGCGTGGCGGACGCAGTTCTTCCATTACGGGCAGGCGTTCCGCATCGGCGCCGCCAACCGCCGACGCGGCTTCCGCACGTCGGGGCTGTGGCCGATGTTCCGGGAATGGAAGAAGCAGCGCCGCCTGATGGCAATCTATCCGATGAACGACTGATCCGGGCAGAAGCCTGCGGCCGTCTGAAACCGGATTGAATTGACAGCGCTGGCGCCGTCCCGGTTAACCATGCGCCATGACCAGCAGCGCCCCGGAATCCCCGGACATCCCCCCGGAAATCGATAAACTGGCCACGCATCCACGGAATCGCGCCCCCGACATCGCCCATGACATCGCGCCCATGACATCGACCGTGTCACGTGGTCCGTGGTTTGCCACCATGGCCGGGTCCCATGTCCCCGGGTTCCATGTTCCCGGATCCACGCCCCGAGCCTGAACCGGGCATCCCTCGGCCATCTACCCGGTGGCCATGCAACGCCGGACCAACCCCCTTCCATCCGCACAGTCAGAACCGCCGGAGCCTTACATGGACCTGATAAAATCGCTCGTCATCGCCGTCCTGCAGGGCGCGACCGAGCTGTTCCCCGTCAGCAGCCTCGGCCACGCCGTGGTGCTGCCGGCGCTGCTCCATTGGAACCTGGATCAGCGCGCGCCGGAGTTCCTGCCGTTCCTGGTCATGTTGCACCTGGGCACCGCGGCCGCCCTGTTGGCGTATTTCTGGCAGGACTGGTGGATGATCATCACCGGCGTGCTGGGGTTCCGCCACGCGCACCAGGTCAACGAGAGCCGGCGCGTGTTCATGCTGGTGGTGATCGCGACGATCCCGGCGGTCGTTGTCGGATTTCTGCTGGAGAAGTTCGTGCGCGGGCTGTTTGGCGCGCCCCTCGTCGCGGCCTCGTTCCTGATCGTTAACGGCTTCCTGCTGGTGTTCGGGGAAAAACTCCGCGGCAGCGAACGGGGCCATCGGGCGGTCTCAACACTGACGCCGATGGATGCGTTCAGCATCGGCTGCTGGCAATGCGCGGCGCTGATTCCGGGCATCTCCCGCTCCGGCGCGACCATCGTGGGCGGGCTGCTGCGCGGCATCGACCATGAAGGGTCGGCGCATTTTTCCTTCCTGATCGCCACCCCGATCATCCTCGGCGCCACGGTGCTGGAGGTGCCGAAACTGCTGCATGAGCGTGTGCCGGAAGGGGTGCTGACGCTATCGGTGATCGCCGCCGTGGTGGCCGGGATCACCGCGCTGCTCAGCACGATGTTCCTGATGCGGTATTTCCGCAACCATGACACCTGGGCGCTCAACCCGTTCGCCTATTACTGCATGGCCGCCGGCGCGGTGAGCCTGGGGCTGCTGCTGGCGCTGTGAAGGGCAGGGGGCTGTGACGGGCTGGACGCCGTGAAAGGCAGGGCGCTGATCTGCTGGCTGGTGGCGTGCTACGCGTTCCTGTACGCGCCGATCGCGTTCCTGATCGTCTTCAGCTTCAACGATTCACGCCTGGTCACTGCGTGGTCGGGTTTTTCCACCCGCTGGTACGCCACGCTGCTGCACGACCGCGCATTGATCGATGCAGCGCTGCTGTCGCTTCGCATCGCCGCCCTCTCGGCCACCATCGCGGTGGTGGTGGGCACCGCGGCGGGCTACGCGCTGGCGCGGTTCGGCCGGTTCGGCGGCCGCCCACTGTTCGAGCTGGCCCTGGCGGCGCCGCTGGTCATGCCCGAGGTGATCACCGGCCTGTCGCTGCTGCTGCTGTTCGTCGCGCTGGAACAGCTCACCGGCTGGCCGGCCGGGCGTGGCGCCGGGACCGTGACGCTGGCGCACGCCTCGGTCTCGGTCGCCTACGTCGCGGTCGTCGTTCGCTCCCGCCTCGCCGACACCGGCGAGGCGCTGGAGCAGGCGGCAATGGACCTCTACGCGCCGCCCTGGAAGGCGTTCGCCGTCATCACCCTGCCTCTGATGGCACCCGCCCTGATATCGGGCTGGCTGCTGGCGTTCACCCTGTCGATGGATGATGTCGTGGTCGCCAGCTTCACCTCAGGCCCCGGCGCCTCCACTCTCCCGATGGTCGTCTTCTCGATGACCCGGCTCGGCACGACGCCGGAGATCTACGCGCTGGCGACGGTGATCGTGGCCGGCGTCGCGACGGGACTGGGCGTCATCGGCCTGCTGCGTGCGCGCTTCCTGTTCCGGGAAGCCAGCTCCCGCACAACAACTTGAAACGATCG
>DASQVN010000706.1:0-2524 GCA_035640755.1 Rhodopila sp. | reverse complement strand
GGTGGAGGCGACCCAGGGCAACGAGCTGCTGGCGCTAGGAGCGTCGTTCCTGAAGGGGCGCTTCGGGATTGGTTGAACGGGACGTGAACGGGAGGGGGGGAAGTCATGAAACGGGTATTTGTTCTTGCGGCGGTGCTTTCGTCGCTGGTGTGCAATGCGTGGGCCGAGGGGGCGACGTGCGCGGCGCAGTCGGCCGACAAGAAGTTGGTCGGCGCGGCGAAGACGAGTTTCATGAAGAAGTGCCAGGCGGATGCCACGAATGCCTGCAACAGTACTGCAGCCGACAAGAAGCTGGTTGGAGCAGCGAAGAGCAGTTTCGTGAAGAAGTGCGTTGCTGACGCGGCGGGGTAAGCGTCCGGGTCGCCCAGAACCGGGCGATGCCGGGCCTGGCTACGTACCGAAGGCAGGTATAACCCGGCGATGACTGATCCCCTCGCCGCTGTGCGCACCCTTCCACGGCTCCGGATCGCTCAGCTGCCGACCATCCTGGAGCCGATGGCGCGCCTCGGGGCGGCGCTCGGCGTCGCCGCTCTCCATGTCAAGCGCGACGACTGCACCGGCCTTGGTCTGGGCGGCAACAAAGTGCGAAAGCTGGAGTTCAACCTTGCCGCAGCACGGGACGCCGGCGCAGACGTGATTGTCTGCGGCGGTGTCGTGCAGTCCAACACGGCCCGCCAGGTCGCGGCGGCTTGCGCCAAACTCGGCCTTGAATGCCATCTCGGCATCATGCATGGCCGCGTTGCCATCACCGAGCCGGGCTACGAGGACACGGGCAACATTCTCCTTGACCGCCTTTACGGCGCGGTAATCCATGACATTTCCTGGGACGAGGATCGCAACCGACGCCTTGGCGCAATCGCCGATGAGCTCGCCGCGGCTGGCCGCCGAGTTTATTTCGTTCCCTACGGCGCTTCGGACGCACTTGGTGCCATGGGCTATGTCCTTGCCGCGGAGGAGATCGTGCGCGACCTGCCGGAGGTCGCCTGGATCGTGCACGCGAGCGGCAGCGCGGGCACGCAAGCCGGCCTCCTGGCCGGGCTGCTCGCCATGGGGCACAAGGCGCGCGTCATTGGCGTGGATGTGGACGCGCAGGCGGCGCGGGTCCACGCCGACGTGTGCCGGGTCGGGCGCGAAGCCACCCGCCTCCTCGGCTGCGGCGCGGCATGGGACGATGCAGTTGTCGAGATTGCCGGAAACTGGAGCGGTCCCACGTACGGGGTGGCGGACGCCGCGACGGAGGAGGCAGTCCGCCTCGCCGCTCAGTTGGAGGGACTGGCTCTCGACCCCGTTTACTCGGGCAAGGGAATGGCTGGTCTCATCGGCCTTGCGCGAGAGGGACGATTTGCGGCCGGCGGGCCAGTCGTGTGGATCCACACCGGTGGAAGTCCAGGCATCTTCGCCTATCCCGAGACGATGGCCCGCGCGTCGGGACACCGCTAGTGTCCCGGTTCGGAAGTTCGTCACGCCGTGGGCGTGCTGCTCGCACAACGTGCTGAGATCAGCCGCTCTACGAACTTCCGAAGAAGTGCGTTGCTGACGCGACGGGGTGAGACTCTTTGCCGCCCCGGCGCTGATGGACCTGGTGCCAGGGCGGCGTTGGCGGCAGGACGTGTGGAACTGAATCGAGGCGGCCAGCCGTGGGCATCGCCTCCCTCGTTACATCGTGTCCGGCTGCCTATGCGAGAGGACGAACGTTCTGGTTGAGCCGGAACAGGTTGTTCGGGTCGTAGTTCGCCTTGATAGCCGCAAGCCTATCCATGTTGCGGCCATACGCGGCACGGATGCGCTCCTCGCCCTCATCGCCGAGATTGTTCACGTAGACACCTCCGGTCGAGAATGGCCGCATCGCCTCCCATACTGATCGCGACCATGCGATATTTGCCGCGTCGTGGACGGGGTCCTCCCAGATCGCGATTGGAATGCAGTCGAAGGCCGCATCGCGATTGGCATAAGCGGTGGCATCGCTAGGCACCCGGGCGATGGCACCGCCTGCCTGTTGCAGACCGATGACCGACATCGGTGACGGCACCTGGGCGAATCGGTCGAGCAGGGTGCCGATGGCCGCTTCGGTCAGACCTGGCAGGAAATGCGATTTCCAGTAGTAGCGCCGGGTGCTTGGGAACAGTCCATCTGCCGACCCCTGCAACGTGGTATAGGCGACGGGTGCCACAAAGTCCTCTGCGGGCCGCACGGCACCTTCACGGAGGGGACGCAGCGCCGCCTCGCCGCGTATGAGCGACCCGGCGCAGAAACAGGATACCGCAAATCGTTTCCGCCCGTCCGGTCCGGTCAGAAGGACGCCGAGGGCATCCACATCGTCGGCGGCCGTTTCACAGAACTCGGCATACTGGCGCATTGCGTCCCGGGCGTGGTCGAACTCCCATAGCAACATCCCGCCGAGGATGACCGGCCCGAGCGGATGCAGCCGATACACGAACGATGTGACTACGCCGAAATTGCCGCCGCCGCCGCGGAGCGCCCAGAACAGGTCGGGGTGCTGATCGGCGCTGGCGTGGACGATGCG
>DASQVN010000705.1:0-2284 GCA_035640755.1 Rhodopila sp. | reverse complement strand
TGCGCGGCCTCGGCGCGCAGCCAGACAGCGGTGTCGTGGAACACAGCGCCGCCCCAGGGCGGGCCTGGATCGTCGCTGGTGAGGGCATTGACGCCGATGCCGCCCTCGAAGCACTCGCTGGGCCAGATGCTTTCGACGACGAGTACGCCCGACTGCTGCCCCTCGGGCGCGACGCGGGCGCGGACGACGATCTCGCCGCGCGGGTTGCCGAGGCGGACCCTGGCACCCTCGATGATACCGAGCCGGGCGGCGTCATCGGGGTGCACCAGTACAGTCGGGTGCCTCTCGCGGCTGCGGCTGTAAGGTGTTTCGGTGAAGGTGGAATTCAGGAAACTGCGGGCTGGGGCGGTGACCAGGCGGAACGGCGTGTCCGGGCTGGCGAGTTCGATATTGTCCATCTGATCGGGCAGACGGGGCATGAGCGCGTGATCGGCGCCGAGTGCCGCCCAGTTGGGCGCGAAGTGGAATTTCTTGTCCTTGTGGGCAAAGCCGGTGAGGAAGTGCGCGTCCTCGAAGGGGAGCATGGCGTCGATCCAGCGCTTTTCGCGCAGGGTCCGTGCGTCGGGATAGCCGGAACGGCGCAAGGTTTCGTCGACGATCTCCATCGCGGTCATCTCGAAGCCGCGGTGTTTGGCGCCAACGCGCCGGGCGAGGCCCTGCAGGACTTCGTGATTGGAACGGCATTCGCCTGGCGGGTCGATCAGCTTCGGGCCGATCTGAAGATAGCTGTGGCCGCCGGCCTGGTAGAGGTCGTCATGCTCCATGAACATCGTCGCGGGCAGGACGATGTCGGACCAGCGGGCAGTTTCGGTCATGAACTGCTCATGCGTGGCGACGAACAGGTCGTCGCGGGCGAAGCCGCGGCGGACCCGGTTGGTATCGGGGCAGACCAGGACGGGGTTCTGGTTCTGGATCAGCATCGCATGGACCGGCGGGCCGTCGCCGAGGTCGCGGTGGTCGTTGTTCAGCACACTGGCGACACGGCTCATGTCGAGGGTGCGAATGGTGCGGTCGATCACGTCGAGACCCTCGATCAGGGTCTTGTCGATGCCATACATGCCGCGGTTGGACCAGAGCGCGCCGCCGCCTTCGTATTGCCAGGCGCCGGTAACGGCAGGCAGGCAGGAGACGGCGTGCATCGCGACGGCGCCGTTGCGGCTGCGGGCAAAGCCGTAGCCGCAACGGATGAAGCTGCGTTGCGTCTGGCCATACAATTGCCCAAACGCCTCGATCTGCGCGACGGGCAGGCCGGTGACGGTGGAGGCCCAATCGGGGCCACGGCTGCGCAGGTGCGCTTCCAGCGCGTCGGGGCAGTCAGTGTAGGCGGCCATGTAGTCGCGGTCGGCGTAACCGTCGCGGAAGGCGACGTGCATTACCGCGCAGGCGAGCGCCGCATCGGTGCCCGGGCGCGGTGCGAGATGCATGTCGGCGACGGCGGCGGTAGGTGTCCGGTATGGATCGACGACGACCAGCGTTGCGCCGCGTTCCTTCCGCGCACGGGCGATGTGGGTCATGACGTTGACCTGGGTGGAGACGGGATTGCCGCCCCAGACGACGATCAGGTTTGACTTCGCCATTTCCCGCGGATCGACGCCGCGGCTGATGCCGGCGCCGGCGCGCCAGCCGATCTCAGGCAGGCTCATGCAAATGGTCAGTCTCTGCCCGGAATAGCGCATGACGTGGCGCAGGCGGTTGATGCCGTCGCGCTGCACCAGACCCATGGTACCGGCGTAGTAGAAGGGCCAGACGGCCTCGGTGCCGTGTCGCGCAGCGGTGGAGATGAAGGCCTCGGCGACGCGGTCCAGTGCCTCGTCCCAGGTGATTGGGCGGAACTGGGTGCTGCCCTTGGGGCCGGTGCGCAGTAGCGGACGGGTCAGCCGGTCCGGGTGGTGGATGCGTTCGGCGTAACGTGAGACTTTCGTGCAGATCACGCCAGCGGTGTAGCTGTTGTCGGCCGCGCCGCGCACGGCGCCGATGCGGGTGTCGTCCAGCACCTCGACCGACAGGGCGCAGGTGGAGGGGCAATCATGCGGGCAGGCGGAGTGGTGCAGGGCGCTGGGCATGGGGGGAGGGTAGTCAGGTGGTGGGCGGGTTTGCAATCCGGGGGGACGGGCCGGGATGCGCGCGGCGGAGTCGTGGATTGTCGGCCTTCGGCCACCATGACGAGGAATCGGAACGTCAGCCGCCGAGGGTTTCGACGATGTCGATGTGCAGGGCGGCGATTTCCTTCTGCACGAAGTCGAGGAAGGGGGAGAGCTTGCGGGCCGCGAGCCGGGAGACGTTC
>DASQVN010000704.1:0-3020 GCA_035640755.1 Rhodopila sp. | reverse complement strand
GCGCTGGAGAGCAGCAGCACGGAGGCGAGGAGTTGCAGCAGCCCGGCGATGGGCAGGGGCGCTGATGTCACGACCGCCCCCTTGGTGGCGGATGACATCAGAGGCCCAGTTTCTCGGCCATCAGGCGGCGCAGGTCGGTTTCGGGCCTGGCGCCGTAGTGGCTGATGATTTCGGCGGCGGCGATGCTGCCCATGCGGCCGCAGATGTCCAGCGGCCGGTTGGCGGTCAGGCCGGCGAGGAAGCCGGCGGCGTAGGCGTCTCCGGCGCCGGTGGTGTCGGTCACCCTGGTGGGTTCGGCGGCGATGTGCACGGTTTCGTCGCCGCGAAGGATGATGCTGCCGGCCTCGCTGCGGGTCAGGGCGGCGAGGGCGACGTGCTTGCGGGCGGCCTCGGCGGCTTCCTCGAAGGTGTTGCGTTCGTAGAGGGCGGTGATTTCGGCCTCATTGGCGAAGAGGATGTCGATGTGGTTGGCCACGAGGTCGAGGAAGGCGGCGCGGTGGCGGTTGACGCAGAACGCGTCCGACAGGGAGAGCGCGACGCGGCGGCCGGCGGCGTGGGCGGCGGCGGCGGCCTTGCGGAAGGCAGCCTGGGCGGCGGGGGGGTCGAACAGGTAGCCTTCGAGGTAGGTGACCTGGGCGTTTGCGACCAGGGCGGGGTCAACGTCGGCCTCGGACAGGGCGACGCAGGCGCCGAGGTAGGTGTTCATCGTGCGCTGTCCGTCCGGGGTGACCAGGATCAGGCAGCGGGCGGTGGGGGTGGCGCCGGAGAGTGGGGCGGAGAGTGGGGCGGTGGGGAAGTGGACGCCGATTGCGTTGATGTCGTGGCGGAACACTGCGCCGAGTTGGTCGTCGGCGACCTTGCCGATGTAGGCGACGCTTGAGCCGAGGGCGGCGGCGACGGCGCAGGTGTTGGCCGCCGATCCGCCGCTGGTTTCCTGGCCGGGGGGCATGGCGGCATAGATCGCATCCGCCGTGGCCGTGTCGATCAGGGCCATGCTGCCCTTGCGCATGTCGTGCTTCGAGAGGAAGGCGTCGTCCGTGCGGGCCAGCACATCGACGATGGCGTTGCCGATACCCAGGATGTCGTACGTCGCTTGCGTCATCGTGTTCCCTTCAAGCGTGATCGTCCGAGGCCGCACGCCGGAGGACGTGAATCACGCGTTCATTTACGTGGCGGGTGCGCCCGGACCGCCTGTTCGTTGACCTCGACGCCCCAGCCGGGGCCATCCGGGACGATCAGCTCGCCGTTTTCCATCACCGGGGCGTTGATGAAAAGCTCATCCCGCCAGGCGATGCTGTCGATGTCGATTTCCATGGTGCGGAAGTTGGGCACGACGGCGCAGAAATGCGCGCTGACGGCGGAGCAGAGGTGGCCGTAGTAGTTGTGCGGGGCGACGTTGACCTCATACGCCTCGGCCATGGCGGCGATCTTGATGGATTCGAGGAAGCCGTTCCAGATCACGTCGATGATGGCGACGTCGGTGCTGTAGGCATCGAGGAACGGGCGGAAGGCGCGGCGGCCGCAGACGGATTCGAGCGAGGCGATGGGGCAGGGGGCCTGGCGGCGGATCAGGGCGAGGGATTGCGGGTCCCAGGTGTCGATCTCCAGCCAGGTGAGGTCGAAGGGGGCGACTTCCTTGGCGACCTTGAGGTTGCCTTCCGTCTTGAAGTGGTAGTTGACGTCGAGGTGGATGCCCATGTCGGGGCCGGCGCCCTGGCGGAAGGCGGCGAGGGTGTCGCGCACGGCGCGCAGGATGTGGCGGTCGGCGTTGAGTTCCGGGTGGCCGGGTGTGCGGCCGAAGCCGGGGCCGAAGCTGACGAGCTTTTCGCCGTCGAAGGGGAGGATGTTGGTTTTCAGGGCCTTGAAGCCGCGGCGCTTGACCTCGGCGCCGAGGGCGGCGACGTCGTCATAGGTGCGGAGCGGCGGGACGCCGAGGGCTTCGGCGTTGCGGACGCGGTAGGTGCCGCAGTGGGACCAATAGACGGGAATGCGGCGGCGGACCGGGCCGCCGAAGAGTTCATAGACGGGGACGTTGAGGGCCTTGGCCTTGATGTCGAGCAGGGCATTCTCGATCGCGGCGATGGCGCGCTGGTTGACGCCCATGGGGGCCTGGACCTGCTTGACGTAGAGGAGGGAGTCGATGGCCTGGATGGGGCGGGGGTCGGTGCCGATGAGGGTTTCGGCCATGCCGTGGATGATAGCGGTGAGGCCGCGGCTGCCGTCGGCCTCGGTGTATTCGGACCAGCCGACGAGGCCGGTGTCGGTGGTGATTTTCAGGAAGGAGAAGGTGCGCCAGCCGGCGTCGCAGTGGAGGTCCTCGATGCGGGCGATTTTCATGGCGTTTCCTTGGCTTTCGGATCGTATGCCTGCCTGTTTAGGGGATAGGGCACTGGAGCGCCAGTTGCGGTGGTTGGTATATAGAAATTATATCGATGCATGCCGGCTGGTAATGATCGGCCGGGTATGGCGTAGCGGTTCAGGCGAGTGCCAGTGGGTGGATCGAGGTGCGACCGGCTCAAAGCCAGTCGTGGCGGATCAACGCTGAAACGTATCCAACATCATGGCGGGGCCATATTGTACCGACGGCTCGATGTGTTGACCGATGCTGTCGCACCCACAACTTCCGCAGCCGCAGCGCTCGAAGAAATGGATCCCGGACCCGCACTTGGCAGGACGAGAAGCGATCAACCGACGGCGCTTTGTGGATTACGAGCGCGTCAGGTTGGCAATGTCACTCGCGGGCAATGGCTTGCTGACCAGATAGCCCTGAATTTGATCGCAGTCCTCCGCTGCGAGGAAGTCGAGCTGCTCCGAGGTCTCGACACCCTCGGCGGTTACCACGAGGCTCAGGCTGCGGCCCAGCGCTACGATGGCCCGGGTGATGACCGCCGCCTCCTTGTCCTCGCCCAATCCTTGAATGAACGAACGATCGAGCTTGATCTTGTTGAACGGAAAGCGGCGCAGATAGCTCAGGCTGGAATAGCCGGTGCCGAAGTCGTCGAGCGAAATATTGACGCCGT
>DASQVN010000703.1:0-2745 GCA_035640755.1 Rhodopila sp. | reverse complement strand
CCGAATTCCCGGAGACAGTCATCATCACACGCCCTGCATCAGAGCAAATCACGTCCCCAGGCGTTCCAAAACGCACTGAACATCCGCAAACCCAGCACGAATCGCACCGCGTTGCAACGCGATGAAACAGAACCCGCATCCCTGGACACAAGAAGGGCCGCGCTTGGCGCGGCCCTTGGGGCAACGTGAAAAATTTTTAACTGCACCTCAAGCCGCCGTGCCGCCCACCGTCAAACCAGCGATCTTCAAGGTCGGCTGCCCCACCCCGACCGGCACGCCCTGCCCGTTCTTGCCGCAGGTGCCGATGCCCGGATCCAGCTCCATGTCGTCGCCGATCATCTGCACCTTCGTCAGCGAATCCGGCCCGTTGCCGATCAGGGTCGCCCCCTTCACCGGTGCCGTCACCTTGCCGTCCTCGATCAGATACGCCTCGCTGGCCGAGAACACGAACTTGCCCGAGGTGATGTCCACCTGCCCGCCGCCGAAGTTCACTGCAAACAGCCCACGCTTGACCGACTGGATCATCTCCGCCTGCGTGTGGCCACCGCCCAGCATCACCGTGTTCGTCATCCGCGGCATCGGCGCATGCGCATAGGATTGCCGCCGGCCGTTCCCCGTCGCGCGCATCCCCATCAGCCGGGCATCCAGCCGATCCTGCATGAAGCCCACCAGGACGCCATCCTCGATCAGCACCGTCCGGCCACTCGGCGTGCCCTCGTCATCCACCGTCAAGCTGCCGCGTCGATCCGGCATGGTGCCGTCGTCCACCACCGTCACGCCCGGCGAGCCAATCCGCTGCCCCATCAGCCCGGCAAAGGCCGAGGTCTTCTTGCGGTTGAAGTCCCCCTCCAGCCCATGGCCGATCGCCTCATGCAGCAGGATGCCCGGCCAGCCGGCGCCCAGCACCACCTCCATCTCGCCCGCCGGCGCCGGCCGGCTGTCGAGGTTCACCAGCGCCTGGCGCAGCGCCTCGTCCACCGCGCCCCGCCAGGTCTGCGGCCGCGTGACGGAATCATAGGCGAACCGCCCGCCGGTGCCGTAGCTGCCGGTCTCGCGCCGCCCGCCCTGCTCCACCACCACCGAGACATTCAGCCGTACCAGCGGCCGCAGATCGGCGACCCGCGTCCCGTCCGGACGGATGATCTGCACCGCCTGCCACTCGCCGCTGAGCGAGGCCATCACCTGCCGCACCCGCGCATCCTTGCCCCGCGCATAGGCATCGATCTCCCCCAACAGCCCGGTGCGCGCGGAAAAATCCATCAGCCGCAGTGGGTTGTCGTCGGAATAGAGCCGCACATTGGTCGCCCGCGGCGGCTCCGCCAGCACCCCCGAATGCCCGGCCGCTACAGCGGAGACCGTCGCCGCTGCGCGCTGCAGCGCCTCCTCCGAGATTTCCCCCGAATGCGCATACCCGGTTGCCTCGCCGGCCACCGCCCGCAGCCCGAACCCCAGACCGGAATCGAAACCGGCCGAGCGGATGACTCCGTCATCGAGGCTGATCGATTCGCTCTCCCGATATTCCAGGAACAGCTCGCCGTCGTCGCTGCTGTGCAGCGCCTCCTCCACGATGCGCGACGCGGCCGCCTGGTCCAGCGCGGCGTCGGCACGCCCAAAGAACAGCTTGTCGGTGGCTGCGATGGCACTCATGGCAGGATCCCTTCCTCTGAATGATCCTGCAGATGGTATGCCCCCGCGGGTTTGCCTACCAGCCGGCACGCAGTCGCCAAAGACTGCAAGCCGGCGGCGTGCATCGCGCGCCCAGACAAACAAGCCCAGACAAACAACGTGAATCGCGCGCGCCCGGCGCCCCTCACCCCGCCGCCGGCGGCTCCTCCTGCGCCGCCGCCTGCCGCACCCCGGCGAGCGTCGCACGGAACGTGCGGTGCACCACCACCAGCACCGCCGTCAGCAGTATCACGGCGCCGAACTGATGCAACGTCGCCACCGGCACGGGCACGACCAGCAACAGCGTTGTCACCCCGAGCCCATACTGCAGCAGCACTGCCCCCAGCAGACATGCACACGCCACTCGACTCAGCCCCGAGCGCCAGGCTACCGCCGCCGTCGCCGACACGAGCCCCAGCGTCACCGTCGCCAGCACCCGATGGTCAAACTGCACGGCTGCAATGTTCTCGGTCAGGTTGCGCCAGAACGGAGTCAACGCCGCATATCCCTCCGGCACCAGATGCCCGTCCATCAGTGGAAATGTGTTGTAGGTCAGCCCGGCGTGCAGCCCGGCGGTAAACCCGCCGGCAACGATCGTCAGCCCGACCATCGCCGCACTCGCCACCGCCAGCGCACGCACCCAGGCCAGCGCCAATGGCCGGTAGCGCACCGGCGACGACGCGGACAGCCCGGTCCACACCAACGCACAATAGAGTACCAGCGCGAGCACCAGATGGATCACCAGCCGGTACGGTGAGACCGCAGTGGAGTCCGGAAAGAAGCCCGAGGCGACCATGAACCAGCCCACCGCCCCCTGCAACCCACCCAGCAGGAACAGCACAACCAGGCGCGGGATCAGCCGCCGCTCGATCCGCCCCGTCGCCGCCAGCACAATCAGCGGCAGCAGGAAGGCGAAACCGATCAGCCGTCCCCACAGGCGGTGCGTCCACTCCAGCCAGAAGATGTGCTTGAAGCCCGAAAGCCCGAACCCCTCGTGCAGCAGGCTGTACTGCGGGATCTGCTTATAAAGGTCGAACAGCCGCTGCCAGTCCGCATCACTCATCGGCGGCAGGATGCCCC
>DASQVN010000702.1:0-6037 GCA_035640755.1 Rhodopila sp. | reverse complement strand
CGCAAGCAGGGCACGATATTCCTGGGCGGGCCACCCCTGGTGCAGGCTGCCACCGGAGAGGTGGTGTCGGCCGAGGATCTGGGTGGCGCCGATGTCCACGCCCGCACCTCCGGCGTCGTGGATCATTACGCGCGCAACGATCACCACGCGTTGTCAATCTGTCGGAAGATTGTTGCAGGCCTTAACCGCGACAAGCGGATCACCTTGGCCACCCGCGCAGCCGAACCGCCGCGTTATGATCCGGCTGAGCTTTACGGCGTCGTGCCGACCGACGTGCGCACGCCCTACGATGTTCGCGAGGTCATTGCCCGCCTGATCGATGGCAGCGACTTCGAAGAGTTCAAGCGCCTGTACGGCACGACGCTGGTGTGCGGGTTCGCCTACCTCTACGGTTACCCGGTCGGCATCATCGCCAACAACGGCATCCTGTTCTCGGAATCCTCGCTGAAGGGCGCGCACTTCATCGAGCTGTGCAGCCAGCGCAACATTCCGCTGATCTTTCTGCAGAACATCACCGGCTTCATGGTCGGGCGGAAATACGAATCCGGCGGCATCGCCAAGGATGGCGCCAAGCTGGTCACTGCCGTCTCGACCACCGCGGTGCCTAAACTGACACTGATCATTGGCGGCAGCTACGGTGCGGGCAACTACGGCATGTGCGGGCGGGCCTATGATCCGCGTTTCCTGTTCATGTGGCCAAACGCGCGTATCTCGGTCATGGGGGGTGAGCAGGCCGCCGGCGTCCTTGCCACCGTCCGCAGCGGATCAGACAAGTGGACCGAGGCGGAGGAAGAGGCGTTCAAGGCGCCAATCCGCGCCCAGTACGAAACCCAGGGCCATCCGTATTACGCCACCGCCCGCCTGTGGGATGACGGCATCATCGACCCTGCCGACAGCCGCCGCGTCCTGGCTCTCGCCCTGTCGGCCGCGCTGAACAAGACTGCCGAACCCACGCGCTTCGGCGTGTTCCGGATGTAGCCCGCCATGTTCCGCACCCTTCTGATCGCCAACCGCGGCGAGATCGCCTGCCGCATCGCCCGCACCGCGCGGCGTATGGGCATCGAGTCTGTTGCCGTATTCTCGGAGGCCGATGCGCATGCGCTGCATGTCCAGGCTGCCGACCGCGCTGTTCCGATCGGTCCCGCGCCGGCGCGGGAGAGCTACATGAACAGTGCCCGCATCATCGATGCGGCGCGCGCGGCCGGTGCCGACGCCATCCATCCAGGCTACGGCTTTCTGTCGGAAAACCCGGCCTTCGCGGATGCCTGCGCCGAAGCCGACATCATCTTCGTCGGCCCGCCCGCCTCGGCGATGCGCGCGATGGGGTCGAAGTCGGCTGCCAAGGCGCTGATGGAACAATCCGCCGTGCCGCTGCTGCCGGGCTATCACGGCGAACGGCAGGATCCCGCCTTTCTGGCGGACCAGGCTGCGCGTATCGGCTTTCCGGTGATGATCAAGGCTGTCTCCGGCGGCGGCGGCCGTGGCATGCGGGTGGTCGCCTCGGCCGCCGAGTTTCCCGCTGCGCTCGAGTCCGCGCGGCAGGAGGCTGCGTCCGCCTTTGGCGATGACGATGTGCTGATCGAGCGCTATCTGCAACGTCCCCGCCACATCGAGGTGCAGGTCTTCGCCGATGCCCACGGCAACACCGTCCATCTGTTCGAGCGTGACTGCTCCGCCCAGCGCCGGCATCAGAAGGTCATCGAGGAAGCGCCCGCGCCCGGTCTGTCCGCCGCGCAGCGGGAGGCGATGGGCGCTGCCGCCGTCGCCGCGGCCAGGGCGGTTGGCTACATCGGTGCCGGCACGGTGGAGTTTGTCGCCGACGCCGATGGATTTTACTTTCTCGAAATGAATACACGCCTGCAGGTCGAGCATCCGGTGACCGAGATGATCACCGGCTTCGACTTGGTGGAATGGCAGTTGCGCGTTGCCGCCGGCGAGGCACTGCCGGCGGCGCAGTCGGACATCGCGGCACATGGCTATGCCATCGAGGCGCGAATCTATGCCGAAGACCCGGCCCGTGACTTCGCGCCATCCATCGGCCGCTTGAGCCTGTTTCAGACCCCCCTGGAAGGCGATGGCATCCGTATCGACACGGGCTTCGCGACGGGCGACAGTGTGTCGGTCCATTACGATGCGATGTTGGCCAAGCTGATCTGCCATGGCCCGACGCGGGATGCCGCGGTGCATCGCATGCAGCGGGCCCTGGATGCCTGCGCCGTGGCGGGCGTCGCCAGCAACCTGGACCTGCTGGAGCGGATCGTGTCGCATCCCGCGTTCACCGCCGGCGGCATCGATACCGGATTCATAGCGCGTGAAGCAGCCACGTTGTTGGCCGCGCAGGGAACGCCGTCGGGCACCGTGCTCGCCATCGCCGCGCTGGCGGTGCTGGCGAGCGAGGCGCGCGCCCCGGTCCCGGCCGCCGATCCTGGCTCACCGTGGAACGCGCGCGACCAATGGTGGGTGAACCGGGAGCTTGTCCGGGTTCTGGTGTTCTCCGGCGGGGAGGCTACGCATCCCGTCGCGGCGATCCGCGAGGGCGAGGCCTGGAGGCTGCAGGTCGGAGACGAGGCGTTCATCGGCGGGGCGGAATACGACCCGGACGGTGCGTTGCGCGTCTCGCTGGATGGCGTCCGGCAGACTGTCTGGGCGCATCTCGACACCCATGTGCTTACGACGCGCCTGAGCGGCGTGACCTGGCGGCTGACACAGATCGACCAACTTGAAGCTGGCGAGGAGGATGAGGCCGCGGCCGACCGCCTGATCGCGCCGATTCCCGGGCAGGTTACCCAGGTGGCGGTCGCGCCTGGTGAATCCGTCACGCGCGGACAGGTGCTGGTCGTGCTGGAGGCGATGAAGACTGTCTTCCGTCTGACGGCTCCTGCCGACAAGACCGTGGAGTCGGTCGCCTGCACCGTCGGCAGCATGGTCCAGGAGGGTGAAATCCTGGTCACGTTCAAGGACGCGAATTCCGGCGACGCGGTCGAGCCTGCTCTCGAGACCCTTCCCGATACCGGCGCCTGACGCCACCTGTTGCGTTCAGACGCCCGTCCTGTATCTCTCGGCCCAATCAACGTGCAGGAGGGAACGTGCCGGAGGACACCCCGAACGGTCTGCGCTCCGCCGATGAAAGCGTCCGGTTGGACTGGGAGAAGGTAGGCGCCTATCTCGCCGGCCACGGTCACGTTCTGGACACCGATCCGCCGCCGCGCCAGTTCGCCGGCGGTCTCGCCAACCTCAATTACCTGATCCGCTTCGACGGAAAACCGGCTGTACTGCGCCGCCCGCCGATGGGGGAGCTTCCCGCCGGCGCCTATGATATGGCGCGGGAATTCCGCATCCTCTCGCGCCTGCCCGATGCCCTGTCATTCATCGCCCGCGGCCTGTTCCTGTGCGACGACCCGTCGGTCATCGGCCAGCGGTTCCAGATAATCGAATACCGCCCCGGCTTGGTCATCCGGGAGCGGATGCCGCGCGATCTGGCACACCGGCCGGAGATTGGTGCCCGCCTGTCGCAGGTGCTGCTGGAAACCATTGCCGCCATCCATGCCGTGGACACGAAGGCGGTCGGCCTGGACGACCTTGGCCGTCCCGAGGGCTTCCTGGCCCGCGGCGTCGCCGGCTGGCGCAAGCGCGGCCTCGCAGCCAAGGAGGAAGGCACCGATGCGCTTCACCAGGACGTCGGCGCGTGGTTGGAGAAGAACATCGTCCCTGACGGCAAGCCCGCGCTGCTGCACAATGATTTCAAGCTCAACAACATGATCCTGAACCCGGACGACTTCTCGCCGCGCGCCGTGGTGGACTGGGATCAGGGCACGCGCGGCGATCCGTTGTTCGATTTCGCCACGCTGCTCAGCTACTGGGTCCACCCTGACGATCCGCCGGCGATGCACGATATGGAGCAGATGCCTGCGGTCGAAGCCTGCCTGTGCCCCCGACAGGAAGCCGTGGCGGCCTATGGCCGCCTGACGGGCCGCGACATGTCGGACTTCCGCTTTCATCGCGTGCTGGCGATGTACAAGCTCGCGGTCATCTTCCTGCAGCTTGGCCTACGCTATCGCAGCGGCGCAACGCAGGAGCCGCGCTATGCACCACTGACGCGGATCGGCACCGGTATCTTGCAGTTCACGCACGAGATCGCGCAAGGCCGAGCGTTTTAGCTCGGTGAGCGGTTCACTGTATCGCCCTAATACGTCATGGCCGGGCCTGTCCCGGCCTACCTCCCGGCAGGATGGCCAGCATGGATTTCTCCCTCAGCCCCGAACTCCAGGAACTTCAGCAGCGCACCCGCGCGTTCATCCAAGAGAAAATCCTCCCGCTGGAAGGCGACCCGCGTCAGACCCATCACGGGCCCACGGAAGACTTCCGGCAGGAGCTTGTCGCGCTTGCCAGGGAGGCCGGGCTCGTCGCCCCGCATGTCGGCACCGAATACGGCGGCCTCGGCCTGTCCCATGTCGGCAAGGCCGTCGTGTTCGAAGAATCCGGCTATTCGCTACTCGGTCCTGTCGCGATGCACATCTTTGCCCCCGACGAGGGCAACATGCACCTGCTGGAGGTCGTCGCGTCCGAGGAACAGAAGGAGCGGTGGCTGCGCCCGCTGGCATCCGGCCGGACCCGGTCGTGCTTCTGCATGACCGAGCCCGCGCCGGGCGCCGGATCGGACCCCTCGGCGCTGGCCACGACGGCACGCAAGGACGGCAACCACTATGTCATCAACGGCGACAAGTGGTTCATTACGGGCGCGGTCGGCGCCCAGTTCGCCATCATCATGGCCAAGGATGACGACGGCAACGCCACCATGTTCCTGGCGGACATGGACACGCCGGGGATCGAGATCGTCCGGACCATGGACAGCCTCGACCATGCCTTCGCCGGCGGCCACGCTGTGGTGCGCTTCAATGATGTCCGCATCCCCGCGAGCGACATTTTGGGCGAACCGGGCAAGGGCTTCCGCTACGCGCAGGTGCGTCTCGCCCCCGCGCGCCTCACCCACTGCATGCGCTGGCTCGGCACGGCGCGCAGGGCGCATGATATTGCAACGGAGTATGCGAGAAAGCGGGAAGTATTCGGCGCCACGCTCGTCAACCATGAAGGGGTCGGCTTCCAGCTTGCCGACAACGAGATCGACATCCGCATGAGCCGCCTGTCGATCTGGCACACCGCGTGGCTGCTGGACCAGGGGCAGCGCGGCACTACGGAATCCTCGATGTCGAAAGTCTTTGTATCGGAGGCTGTCTGGCGCGTGGTGGATCGCTGTGTGCAGGTCCTGGGCGGGCAGGGCGTTACCGGCGAAACCCTGGTCGCCCGCATCTTCAACGAGGTGCGCGGCTTCCGCATCTACGACGGACCCTCCGAGGTTCACCGCTGGAGCCTCGCGCAACGCATCGCACGCAACGGAGCAAACTGGTGAGCGCAGCAGTGAAGGGCAGCCAGGATTTCGACCTGACCGGCAAAGTCTGCATTGTCACTGGTGCCGGCCGCGGCATCGGTCGGGGCATGGCCGAGGGGCTGGCCCGGCACGGCGCCACAGTCGTGCTGTCAGGGCGCACCCGCACAACGCTGGAGGAAGCCGCTGCTGCGATCGGTGAGCGCGCGGTCGTCCAACCCGCCGACGTGTCGGTGGAGGCTGACGTGCTGGCCTTGCGTGACGCCGTCCTGGCGCGATGCGGCAGGATCGACGTGCTGGCGAACAACGCCGGCGTGAATCCGATCTTCAAGGGGATCGAGCGCACCAGCCTGGAGGAATGGCGCACCATCATCGACATCAACCTGACCGGCGTCTTCCTGTGCTGCAAGCATATCGGCGGCGCGATCGGGGAGGGCGGCTCGGTCATCAACGTCAGCTCGGTTGCGGGCCACGGTGGTCTGCTGCGGTCGGTGCCATATTGTGCATCGAAGGGCGGTGTCGAGATGCTGACCAAGGCGCTGGCGCTCGACTGGGCCAAGCGAAAGGTCCGGGTCAACACCCTGGCGCCGGGCTGGGTCGATACCGACCTGACGCACGGCCTGCTGGAACACGATGTGCACGGGCGCCGCCTGC
>DASQVN010000701.1:0-4188 GCA_035640755.1 Rhodopila sp. | reverse complement strand
TGAGGCGCATATCGCGGCCAGCCTGCCTCATGTGGACGGACACTACATGGGTACACACTGGCTGGCGTCCTTCGCGGTGCTGGCGCTGGGGGCGTAATCGGCTGGCCTTGGAGCCGGCAACGTCAGCGGCTGCTACCGCCGCCCGCACCAGTGTTCGTCTGACCGGTCTTTGTCTCTGCCGTACTAGGCCGGTCCCCCGCGACGGTGCTTCTGTTGCCGGGAACAACTGTTTTTCCCGTAGCGCCTGGTGCATTGGGATTGGCGGCAGGTGCATTGGGATTCGTCGCAGTGGCAGAAGGCTGGGTATCGCTCGAACCGCGGGTTTGAGTGCTCTGCTGGGCTGACGCGGCAACCAATGGCGTCGCGATCAGCGCAGCTATCATCAGGAAACGACGTGTCCTCGATGCCATACAATGTCCTCCACTTTCGTGCTGGTCCCCATGAGCAGAGATGCCAGCAGCCTGCAGAAGACAACGGCGAAACGCTTATCCTGTTCCGGCACTATCCAACTAGTGTGAAGGCACCGTTTCGCCTCACTGGACGTCCCGGCTGTGACCGGTGCAGCCGAATTCAGCCGCGGCTGGCCACGCACAGGATCGAAGATGTTGGTCGGGGCATCGTAGCACCCATGCACCGGGCTGGTGGACGCTCGGATATCGGTGTCACCGACGGCTCTAAGCTTAAGCCTCCGTCTCATCCGGTTCGGAGTAGGCGCGCAGGCTGGCAATATCGTGCAGGATGACCCGCGCACCGTGCGTCTCCACCCCGAAGCTGCGCAGCGCAGCGAACGCACGGGAGAGATTCTCCTGCCGGCAACCTAGACGGGCGGCAAGCAGGCGCTTGTCGAACGGCAGGCGCAACGCGGTGGTGTTGCCGGTTGCGGTACTGGACAGCGACAGCAGATAGCAGCCCAGCCGCTGCGCAGTCGTCCGCAGCTTCAGGTCGCAGACCTGGCGCACCAGGGCGCGGAACTCGATGGCCTCGGCATGCAGCAGCGCGGCGGTCAGCGACGGTTCCTGCTCGATCAGCGTCAGCAGCCCTTCGGACTGGATGCACAGCAGCCGGCATGACGTCACGGTGCGCGCGCCCATCAGGCGCGGCAGGCGCGCCAGCACGGTGGCAAGGCCGAGCGTCTCACCCGCGCGCATGACTTCAATGACGGCGGTGGTGCCGTTCGGGGCGACGGTGAAGCCGGCGAGCTGCCCTTCGATCACCATGTACAGCTCGTTCGCCGGCTCGCCTTGGCGGTACAGCTCCACATCCTCGGCGACCGCAACAATCGTCGTATGCGCCGCCAGGCGCTGCAGCACCCGCTCGGTCAACTGGGCCAGCAGTGGGATGGCGCCCAGGGCCTGGACAACCGGTTGACTGTCCTGCGCGCGATTCGCCGCATGCGAGATAACAGCCTGATCCGCCTTCGACAATGCCGCGACCCCTTGTGCAGCCAAAGCACCAGCGTCCTATTCTTACAGGAGCAAATTGATCACAATCAAGGGTTGCGGGTTCGACTCCGTTCCCATTTCCGCGTTTGATACAAATCGAAATACGCATGGGAGTCAAACGATGCGGGCGATGGTGTGTGAGCGCTTCGGCGGGCCGGAGGTCCTGGCGCTGCGTGACGTGCCCGATCCGCCGCCACCCGGCCCGGGCGAAATCCAGGTGCGAATCGCCGCCCGCGGCGTCCAGTACGTCGACGTGCTGATGCTGGCGGGCAAATACCAATTCCGCCCCGAGCCGCCATTCATCCCGGGCGGTGAAGCCGCTGGCCACGTCGTTGCCGTCGGCGCGGAAGTCAGCGAATTCGCGGTCGGCGACGCCGTGATGTCCCGTCACACGCTGGGCGCCCTCGCCGAGCTCGGCAATACCAAGGCGGCCCTGTGCGACAAGGTGCCCGCGGGGCTCAGCATGGCGCAGGCCGGCGTGTTCCGCGGCGCCTACACCACCGCCTACCACGCGCTGCTGCAGCGCGGTCGCCTAAAGGCCGGCGAATGGGTGCTCGTGCACGGCGCGGCCGGCGGCATCGGCATCGCGGCGATCCAGGTCGCCAAGCTGTTCGGCGCCAAGGTCATCGCCACCGCCAGCACCGAGGAAAAGCGCGCAGCCTGCCTGGAGGAAGGCGCCAATCACGCCATCGACTACCGCAACGGCTTCCTCGATGCGGTCAAGGATCTGACCGGCGGGCGCGGGGTCGACATCGTCTATGACCCGATCGGGGACAAGGTGGCCGAGGAATCGCTCCGCTGCCTCGCCTGGTGCGGGCGGCTGCTGATCCTGGGCTTCCTGGGCGGCGGGCCGGCCAACATCCGCAGCAACTACCTGCTGATCAAGGGCATCGATGCGGTTGGCGTGCGCATCGGCGGACTGAATGAGGCCGATCCGGACCTGGCGATCGCCAACATGAAGGCGCTGATCGCGCTCGCGGCCGAGGGCAAGCTGAAGCCGCGCATTTCGCATTCCTTTTCCCTGGAACAGGCGCAGGATGCGCTTCGGGCAGTGATCGACCGCAAGGTGATCGGGAAGGCGGTCCTGCTGAGCTGAAAGGGAGGAAGCGATGAACGAGCCCATGCCGGCGCCGCTGGCAGGAGGGGAACGCACCGGCCTTGAGCCGCAGAGCCCGCTGCTGACCGCCTCCGCCGAGACAAGGCGGGAACACGACCTGCTGGGGGAGGCGGACGTCCCCGTCTCGGCCTATTGGGGCATCCACAGCCAGCGCGCCGTGGCGAACTTCCCGATCACCGGCGTCCCGGTCGGCCATTTCCCGTTCCTGGTGAAAGGTCTCGCCCTGGTCAAGCTCGCCGCCGCCCGCGCCAACCGGCGGCTCGGCCTGCTGTCGCCGGTCAAGGCCAGCGCCATCGAGCGCGCCTGTGAGATGATCGCCTACGAAGGCCGCTACCACGACCAGTTCGTGGTCGACGCCGTGCAGGGCGGCGCCGGCACCTCCACCAACATGAACGCCAATGAGGTAATCGCCAATGTCGCTTTGGAACTGATGGGCCGCCCGCGAGGGGATTACGCGGCACTGCATCCCAATGACGACGTCAACATGTCGCAATCGACCAATGATGCGTATCCCACCGCGCTCCGGCTGTCGGTGCTCTTCGCGCAGGAACCGCTGGCGCAGGCGCTGGACGACCTCGCCTTCGCGTTCAAGGCCAAGGCGGTGGAGTTCGGCGACGTCCTGAAGATGGGCCGCACCCAGTTGCAGGATGCCGTCCCCATGACCGTCGGGCAGGAATTCGATGCGTTCTACGAAACCCTCAAGGAGGATGTCGCGCGCCTGGGCGAGATTGCCGCCCTGTTCCGGGAGGTCAGCCTGGGCGCGACGGCGATCGGCACCGGCATCAACGCCGACCCGCGCTACGCCGCGCTGGTTGTCGAGGAGCTGGCCCGCGCGGCCCACCACCCCCTGGTCATCGCCATGAACCTGATCGAGGCGACCTCCGACATGGGCGCATTCGTCCTGTTCTCCGGCCTGCTGAAGCGAACCGCGGTAAAGCTGTCGAAGATCTGCAACGACCTGCGGCTGCTGTCATCCGGACCGCGCACCGGGATCGGCGAAATTCGGCTGCCGGCGGTGCAGGCAGGCTCCTCGATCATGCCGGGCAAGGTCAATCCGGTGATCCCCGAGGTGGTGAACCAGGTCGCCTTCCTGGTGATGGGGCACGACCTCACCGTGACGATGTGTGCCGAGGGCGGGCAGCTTCAGCTCAACGCGTTCGAGCCGACCATCGGCTATTGCGTGCTGAACAGCCTGCGCATGCTGACGAAAGCCGTGGAAACCCTGCGCACCCGGTGCATCGAGGGGATCGAGGTCGATCGCGAACGCTGCGAAAGCCTGGTGCGCGGCAGCATCGGGCTGGTCACCGCGTTGGTACCGGCGCTCGGCTACGAAGCCGCGTCCCGCGTCGCCCGCCGGGCACTGGCCGAGAAGCGTTCCGTCGCCGAAGTGGTGCTGGACGAAGGCTTGCTGACCGAAGCCCAGTTGAACGAGCTGCTGGAGCTTGAGGCGATGACCCGGCCCCATCGCGCGAACGTGGTCGTGACCAGGAGCTGAGAAGCTGCAACTCCCTCGATGGGCTCAGGGCTGAGAGAACATGCCCGACTTGCCGCCTTCCTTGTATGTCACGCGGAGTCCCTCGATCCGCATAGCGCGGTCCACCGCCTTGCACATGTCGTACACGGTTAGCG
>DASQVN010000700.1:0-6588 GCA_035640755.1 Rhodopila sp. | reverse complement strand
GGCTGACACTGCAATCGTTGACCGCATGACCGTACCCGATGGCGTATTATAATTGTTAGCCACCGGTGCCTTGCGGTCTTTGTCGACGACACGGGGCACGAAGCCCTCGTGTCCGGACATCGTCGTCACTGATGGCGACGTTCACTCCGTCTTCCAGCCCGGCAGACCATCGAGGAACACCGCCATCGGGCCGCTCCATAGCTCCGCGTGATAGATCGAGGAGTGCCCGAAGCCGCCGGGTACGAGCTCGAAACGCGCTGACGAAACCGCCGCCAACGCCTGCCGCACCATCGGCGCGACCTGCACCGCGTTCAGCATGTCTTCCTCAAAATTGATCGCAAGCAGCGGCGCACGGATTCGATCGAGCATCGGGGCCGGATCGTAGTCGGCGGAGCTGCGGACGGAGAACAGCACTGGAAGCAAGGCGGCGCAAAACAGCGCCTCCTCCGCATTGTCGGGACCCCCCGTGCCGGGCACGACCACCTCTGCAAACGACCGTTTACGGGTATCTTGTGGAATTGTAAGATTGGCACTCGCAACAAAGCCGGACCGCCCGAGGCCCGCCAAAACACCGTCAACCCGCCGCGCTGGCCCGCCTGATCGGCTATGCCCGGATCTCGACCGAGGCCCAGGGCACCGATCCGCAAGCCGACGAGCTGCATGCCGCCGGCTGTGAGCTGGTGCTGGAGGAGCAGGCCTCCGGTGCCGACCGCAGCCGCCCGGTGCTGGCTCGTCTGCTGCAGGCGATCCGGCCGGGCGAGACGCTGGTGGTGGTGCGGCTCGATCGGCTGGCGCGCTCGGTCAGTCATTCACGTGCGGCGATGTTCATGGGCTTCATGCCCGGCGTGGGGCAGCTTGCTAGCACGCTCTCGGGATGCACCTGAGCCCCTATTTCGCTCACCCGGGCCGTTCAGCGGCCGCGGGATGTGGGAACATGGTGTCAGCCACGAGCTCATGACTCCGGCCCTCAGGCGCCCGCGCCGCGCACGGCGCACGGAGGTTCGGCGGTCCCAATTGCACCGTCCGCAAACGGTCGTTCAGGTAGGTTGTGGATTTGTGAGCTGGACCTCGCGGCGAAGCCGAGCCTCCAGGCAGCGATACCGGTGAAGTGGTTCAGCCTTCCGACTTGTCGAGAAACGCACACGGGATTGATACACTGTTGAATGCGAACATGCTTCAGGTTCAAAAGGAACTTCTTTGCACCGCCGACTTGGCGCTCAATGCCGGAACGGCAGCCAAGCTGGCCAATCATGGGTTTGAAGACGCGAATGGACCCATTGCCGAACCTGTACGAACTGCTTGTTCGCAGCGTGATGGACTACGCCATCTACATGCTCGATGCACAGGGGCATGTGGCGAGCTGGAATCCGGGGGCAGAGCGGATCAAGGGGTATAGCGCCGAGGAGATCATCGGCCAGCACTTCTCCCGTTTCTACACAGAGGAGGACCGGGACGCAGGGGTTCCGGCGCGGGCACTGCGGACCGCGGCCGAAACCGGGCGGTTTGCGGCGGAGGCCTGGCGGGTGCGCAAGGACGGCAGCCGCTTCTGGGCGGCAGTGGTGATCGATCCGATCCGCCGGGACGGGCAGCTTGTTGGGTTCGCCAAGGTCACGCGCGACATGACCGAGCAGCGCGCCGCGCAGCTTGCGGCGCTGGAGAGCGAGCGGCGGTTCCGGCTGCTGGTACAGGGCGTGACCGATTATGCGATCTACATGCTCGATCCCGAGGGCCGGGTGACCAACTGGAACGCGGGAGCGGCGCGCATCAAGGGCTATGCCGAGGCGGAGATCGTCGGCTCGCACTTCTCCCGCTTCTATACGCAAGAGGACCGGGACGCAGGCGTGCCCGTACGGGCGCTCGAGACCGCGCGGCGGGAGGGGCGGTTCGAGGCCGAGGGCTGGCGCGTACGGAAGGACGGCACCCGGTTCTGGGCCAGTGTCATCATCGATGCCATCCGCGACGAGAGCGGCGAGCTGATCGGGTTTGCCAAGGTGACGCGGGACCTGACCGAGCGGCGCGAGGCGCAGCTGCAACTGGAGCAATCGCGCGAGCAGTTGTTCCAGGCGCAGAAGATGGAGGCTGTCGGACAGCTGACGGGCGGCCTGGCGCATGATTTCAACAACCTGCTGACCGGGATCTCGGGCAGCCTGGAACTGCTGAAGTTGCGCATCGCCCAGGGGCGGCTGGGCGAGCTGGAGCGCTACATCATGAGCGCACAGGGGGCGACGGCGCGCGCGGCGGCGTTGACGCATCGGCTGCTGGCGTTTGCGCGGCGGCAGAGGCTCGATCCGAAGCCGACCAACGTGAACCGGCTGATCGCCGCAATGGAGGACCTGATCCAGCGCACCATCGGACCGGGGATCGCGCTGGAGACGGTGCTGGGGATCGGGGTCTGGGCGACGTTGTGCGATCCCAACCAGCTTGAGAGCGCGATCCTCAATCTGTGCATCAATGCGCGGGATGCCATGCCGGGCGGCGGGCGGCTGACGGTGGAGACCGCGAATGGCTGGGTGGACGAGCGGAGCGCGCGCGGCCGCGACATGCAGCCCGGCCAGTATGTCATGGTCAGCGTGACCGACACCGGCACGGGCATGTCGCCCGAGGTGCTGGCGCGCGCGTTTGACCCATTCTACACCACCAAGCCGACGGGGCAGGGAACGGGCCTTGGGCTTTCCATGGTGTATGGGTTCGCGAAGCAATCCGACGGGCAGGTGCGGCTCTACTCGGAGCCGGGGCAGGGGACGACGGTGCGGCTGTATCTGCCGCGCTATCGCGGGGAGGCGGAGGACGAGGAGGAGCCGATCCCGCTGCAGGCGGTGTCGCGCGCCGAGGCGGGGGAAACCGTGCTGGTCGTCGATGATGAGCCGACGGTGCGGATGCTGGTGACCGAGGTGCTGGAGGATCTGGGCTACACGGCGATCGAGGCGGCGGATGCGGCGTCGGGGCTGAAGGTGCTGCAATCGGATGTGCGGATTGATCTGCTGATCACCGATGTCGGGCTGCCCGGCGGGCTGAACGGGCGGCAGATGGCCGATGCGGGGCGGCAGAAGCGGCCGAAGCTGAAGGTGCTGTTCATCACCGGCTATGCGGAGAACGCGGCCCTGAGCAATGGCCACCTGCTGCCGGGGATGCATGTGCTGACCAAGCCGTTCCCGATGGACAAACTATCGTCTACGATCAGAAACATTCTTGCGGGACACTGAGATTGGCATCCAGCACCGAGCTCCATATCCCTGCGGAGCGGTGATGAATGAGGGGCCGAGACGCGGCTGGCTGTTGGCAGGATTGCTGATTCCGGACCTGGTCGGCTGTCCGCGAGCTGCCACCCTTCACAGAACCAAAAGGTTCGAGCCGCTGACTGTGGTTCGGCTGCGGGCACTGCAACCGGGGGTCGGTTCATCACGGGCTATGCGGAAAATGCGCTAAAAACCGGCACTCGGAACCTGGGATGCCGGTCATCACCAAGCCGTTCACGATGGAGACCCTGGCCAATCGGATCGAGAGTTTGCTCTCTCCCAGGTAGCGCCCGAGCTTCTCGGCCGAGCTCTGCCAAGCGTTCGCACGTGCGATGAGGCCAACTATCGCCTGGGACGCCGAACTGACGGATCTTTCATGTGCGGCCATGCCACACCGATGTAGTGAGGGCCACGTGTAGCCGGGGCATCGCTACGCCTGAATCGGACGTGCAGCCATTGCTCCGGCAGATCCATACGGCATCAACCAGCAGCATGGCGCATGATATCGCAGACGGCCCGATGGCGATGAAGGCGGAGGAAACCTTCTTGATTTGTGGTAACGCCCGCGACGGAATGGCTGTCGGTCAGCGCTTTGGCCGATACTGTCTCGGCTCGGCCATTCGCACAAAGGACATCTTCGAATCGCCGCACCCCCTGCACCATCCCACCCTGCCATCGCTGTCTCCATGCCGCGGAAACCAAAACCCTCAGCATACCAACGACGCAGTTCGCTTAAAGTGCCCAGGTAGTGCTAGCTAGCCTGACGTCAGGAACTGTCAGAAACGTTCCTCAGCGGACAGCCACAAACCGGCCCAATATTGGACCTGGTCGAGATCGGCCACGGAGTGTGGCGCGAGCACTGACAGAACCAACTCGAGATCAGAATTCGCGTCCGTAGCCGAGGGAACGCAACTGGTCCCTTGCCGAAGTGCTCGTGTCTGGGGCTAGAACCTGCTCGGCAAGCAGGAGGTATTCCCCGCGGGCGATGGTCTGTGCGAGAGCGAGACCACCGGGTAGGCGCGCCCTGAGCTCGTCTGGAATCAGCTGACCAAAGAGAAGGTGCTGCAGGTCGTGGGCGCGCGGATCATCGGGGGTGCTCGTGAGTTCCTGGATGCCGTTCGGGGTGTTGTAGTCGTAGAACTCGAGCTCTGTCGTTTCCGGCTCAATCTGCCCCGTCGCAGGCGTCCATTTCGAGTAGGTCGCCAGCTTGGCCGATGGTGTCCGGACCCCGGCGATGTGCAGCGGCGCGTCGTTGTAGATAAGCTTGCCGTGCATCAGTTCGTCCGACGCAAGCAGGACATAGGGGCGCCCTGGCGCGGACGCAGACTGAAGCATCGGCACCATGTCGTGGCGCGTCCCATAAATCTCGGCCAAGCGCCCGGTCATCCAGTCGCGGCCGCCATTGTGCGCCAAGCTGACCAGGAAAGGCGTGAAATCCACCGAAGAGGTCAGCCCGGTCCGGATCGCATCGAGATCACCGGTCAGAGCTCCTCGCGGATCCACCACGATCAGCGGCACGTGGAAAGCCTCCTCGTAGCAACTGAAGATCTTGCCTGCCACGTAGCCATGCGCACCGGCATATTCGCCATGATCGGACGCGAAGACGATGATCGTATTCTGGGCCACATCGGCAGGCAGGGCGGAAAGGACCTCCCCGATCCGCTGGTCCACAATCGTCATGACGTAGGTGTACGAGTCCAGGGCTCGCTGCCAGTAGCTGTACGGCGCCACGCCAACGCCAAGTGCCTCCGTGGTGATCGGATAGGGCTGGATGGTGAAGCCGGACTGGCCAGCGTCCTGCGCCACGTCACCCCAGATCGCGCCCTGCACGTTCCGGCCGAACACCTGGGTGGAGGGCTTGGTGGCCTGCAGCGTGGCCGCGCTTTGCCAATTGGGCGGCAGCGTCGGATAGCCGAAGGAGGGCGGTGATTTCAGCGGGTCGTCGTCCCAGGAGACCAGAGGCGGGTTGTCCGGTGTCGAGTACTCTACCGCGGGCTGTAGCGCACCGCTCCCGAACAGATTGTTGTAGGTCTGGAATTCCGTTCCGGCCCAGAAGAACTGCTGATCGTGCGGGTTCACGAAACTGACCGTGCAGCACCAGGGCTGGTCCGCGGGCCGGCGCGCACTCAGCCACTGGACAGCGGTGTTCGCGATGTCCTGGTCGTTGTGGAAGCCATTGGCCTCGTCGCCGACAGTCCCTTGCAGGTTGAAGCCGGTGGGGTCCGGATAGGTCATCCCATCGAACCCGTAGGGAGCCAACAGCCGGGTGTCGAAGGAGAGATGCCACTTGCCGATGTAGGGGGTCTGGTATCCTGCCCTGCGGAGGAGCTTCCCATAGGTCGGAAAGGCCGGGTTCAGGATCGGCGTCGGGGAGCGCGAACCCGGTTCGTTCGTAAGCGTCACGCACATCCAGGTCTGCTGGCTGTAGAGCCCGGTGACCAGGACACCACGCGCTGGCGTGCAGGCCGTAGCGGCGGTGTAGTGGCTGCCGAATTTCACGCCCTTCTGCCAGAGCGAATGAACATTCGGCATGAAGCGCGAGAGGAAATCTCCAACATTATTCACGCCAGCCGGGAAAACCGAGGGAAACCGCAGCTCGTCGACAAGGATGAACAGGATGTTCGGCTTCGGCGCGGCGACTGGGTCACCAGCAGCATCGAGCGCGAAGCCCGGGCGAGGCGACGCACTCGCGCCGGCCAGCGCACCGGTGGCGGCAATACCAATGGACTTGAGGAAATCTCTTCGTTCCATGTCCGATCCTTCCAGTGTGTGTGGGTCGTCCGGCGGAATGAAACCATGTAACCTGATAATACTGTACACTTCCCAGCCAGGCGCATGCCAGTACGGATCGGCGCCGACTGTCACGCTTTAGTCAATTGGAATTGCTTGGAGCACTTGGCGTGCACTGTAGCTAAGCACCCGGCTTGGCGGTCCGCAGCAGGCACAGCTGATGGCGAGCTGTTTCGGCTCCGCCTCAGCTGGTGCTAGACAGCGGCGTTCTGTTCCACTGGGCGGTGGACATGATGGATACTGCCGCTACGCCCTGCGATTACCGGGATGGCTTGCTGCTAGCCGTCCTGGCCGCCCGCGGTCGGCGTTGGCGCTCCATGGCCCTGCTTCGGGTCGGGCGGGAATTGATCCTCCATGAGGACCAATACCGGATCGAGCTGCCCGCGGAGCAGGTCAAAACGCGTAAGCCTGACCAGTTCGACTTACCGACCGTGTTGACGCCCTACATGTGGCATTACCTCGCGGTCATCCGGCCAGCTCTGTTGCAGAGTGAGTCACACGATGCCCTCTGGGTGAGTCCGTCGGGTCGGCCTTGGACCGCCGGCGCCATTCATCAGCGGGT
>DASQVN010000699.1:0-13422 GCA_035640755.1 Rhodopila sp. | reverse complement strand
ATGGACGGGTGCTGGTGCTGGCAGGGCCGGGCAACAACGGCGGCGACGGCTACGTGGCGGCGCGGCTGCTGGCAGAACAGGGCTGGCCCGTGCGCGTCGCGGCGCTGGCGCCTCCGCGGGAGGGCTCGGATGCGGCCGGCGCGGCGCAGCGCTGGCGCGGGTGGAGAGTTCGGTTATCCCCGGAAGAGGCGGCGCGCGCCGATATCGTGATCGACGCGGTGTTCGGCGCGGGCCTCGCCAGGCCGGTCGAGGGGGTGGTTGCGGACACGCTGCGGGCGGCGCGGCGGGTGGTCGCGGTCGACGTGCCTTCGGGGCTGGACGGGGCGACCGGCCACGTGGGCGGGTATGCGCCGGCGGCGGAGGTAACGGTGACGTTCTTCCGGCTGAAACCGGGACATCTGCTGCTGCCGGGGCGGGAGTTGTGCGGGCGGATCGTGCTGGCGGATATCGGGCTGCCGGCGCAGGTGCTGACGGAGATCGCACCGGATACGTGGGGCAACGATCCCTCATTGTGGCAGATACCGCGGCTTTCGGCGGACACTCATAAATACAGCCGGGGGCATGTCACGGTGATCGGCGGCGCTGCGATGACGGGTGCTGCGCGGCTGGCGGCGGATGGCGCGCGGCGCGCGGGAGCCGGGCTGGTGACGATCGCGGCGCGGGGCGCGGCAGACGTGTATCGGGCCGGTGCACCGGGGCTGCTGGTCAATGAGGCCGACATTCCCGAATTACTGCACGACCAGCGGCGGGAGGTGTGGGTATGCGGGCCGGGCCTCGGTCCTGATGCGGTGCGAGCGATATTTCCGGCCCTGATCGCGGCAGGGCGCAAGGTGGTGGGCGATGCGGACGTGTTTACCGCGTTCGCCAACCAGCCGGACGCGCTGAAGGGCGCTGCGGTGCTGACGCCGCACGCCGGGGAGTTTGCGCGCGCGTTCAGGCCGCCGGGCGATGACCGGCTGGGGGCGGTACGCTCGGCCGCGGCGCGGACCGGGGCGGTGGTGTTGCTGAAGGGCTCCGACACCATCATCGCGGCGCCGGATGGGCGGGCCGTGGTCAATGCCTCGGCGCCGCCCTGGCTGGCAACGGCGGGAGCGGGGGACGTGCTGGCAGGCTTGATCGCCGGTCTGCTCGCGCAGGGCATGCCCGCATGGGAGGCCGCGGCGGCAGCGGCCTGGGTGCATGGGCGGGCGGCGTCGATCGTGGGGCCAGGGCTGATCGTGGAGGATCTGTTGCCGGCACTGGCGCCGGCCCTTGCCAAGGCTGCGGCGCCAGGCAACATCATCAACAATCGGCGCGAGGAAAGGCGTCGTCTGCGCAAGGGGAAAGCATGAGCGAAGCTGTTTCCACCGGTCTGCTGGACCGCGCCATCCGCCGGATCACGACGGTGTGGCGGGACATGGCCTCCAGCGTCACGGGCGAGGCTGACGATACGCTGGAAGCGCAGATGCGGGCATGCCTGGCAGGGCGTGGAGGTGAGGTCAGCGCGCGCAACCGGGCGGCAAAGCTGGCAGAGACGTTCCTGAGGCTGGATGATGCCGGGCGGACGGAGTTCCTGCGAACGCTGGCCGGTTTCGACTCGGATCCGGATGCGGTGGCCACCGCGTATGCCAAGGTGCAGGAGGCGTCGGACCCGGCGGAGCGGGCGACCGCAAAGGCGGCGCTGCGGCGGGCATTGGAACCGCCCCGGCTGCGACTGCTGACGCAGTTCACCTCGATCCCCGACGGGCGCAAGTTCCTGGTCGATCTGCGCGGGTATCTGCTGAAGGTGAAGGGGACGGACAAGCTGCTGTCGGCGCTGGACGCCGACCTGCGCGGACTGCTGGCGGCGTGGTTCGACATCGGCTTCCTGGAGATGCAGCGGATCGACTGGAACAGCCCGGCGGCACTGCTGGAGAAGCTGGTGACGTACGAGGCGGTGCATGCCATCCGCTCCTGGCGCGACCTGAAGAACCGGCTCGATTCCGACCGGCGCTGCTATGCGTTCTTCCATCCGCGCATGCCCGGTGAGCCGCTGATCTTCGTTGAGGTTGCGCTGGTGAAGGGGCTCGCCGGCAGCGTGCAGGATCTGCTGGACGAGAAGGCGCCCCTGCTGGACCCGCGGGAGGCGGATACCGCGATCTTCTACTCGATCAGCAACTGCCAGGCCGGGCTGGCCGGGATCAGCTTCGGCAATTTCCTGATCAAACGCGTCGTGGAGGAGTTGTCGGCGGAGTTCCGCAACCTGAAGACCTTCGCCACGCTGTCTCCAATCCCTGGGTTCCGCCGCTGGCTGGACCGGCTCCTGGAGCAGGGCGAGCCCGGTCTGCTGAAGGATGAGGAGATTGAGGAGCTGACGGCCGCGTTACCGGCCGAGAACGGGGCTGCAGCTCTGGCGGGGATCATTGGCAAGCGGCATTGGTGGCGCGACCCGGCGCTGCGGCGGGCGGCGGAGCCGGTCCTGACGCGGCTGTGTGCGCGATATCTGGTGATCGAGTCGAACGGCAAGCGGGCGCGGGATCCGGTGGCGCATTTCCATTTGTCGAACGGTGCGCGCGTCGAACGGTTGAACATGGGCGGCGACACGTCGGACAAGGGCGCGAAGGAAAGCGCGACGCTGATGGTCAATTATCTCTACGACCCCGCCAAGATCGAGGATTGGCACGAGGACTATGCCGGGGAAGGGAAGCGGAACGCCTCGACCTCGGTGCGCAAGCTGGCGCGGGGGTGGAGCTGAGGGGCGGACGGCCGATGCCGGGCCGTGGCGGCGCCGGCGGAGGTAGATGGCCGGGTGATCCTCGGGTCGCGCCCGAGGACACGGCCCGGCCATGACAATAGATGCAGGGAGGTGGTATCCGTTCCCTCAGCGGATCGGGGGGGCGTATTGCAGGCCGCCCTTGGTCCAGATGTTGTTGATGCCGCGGGGGACGCCCATCGGGGTGATGTCGCGGTCCCACATCTCGCCGAAATTGCCGACGGCCTTGATTACGTTGTAGGCCCACTTGTTGTCGAGGGCGAGCGCCTTGCCCATGTCGCCCTCCAGGCCCAGCAGGCGGCGGACGTCCGGGTCGGTGCTGTTCATGAAGCTGTCGACGTTGGCACGGGTGATGCCTTTTTCCTCGGCGGTGATCATGGCGATGAAGGTCCAGCGGACGATGTCGAACCATTTATCATCGCCCTTGCGCACCATCGCGCCCAGTGGCTCCTTGCTGATGATCTCGGGCAGCAAGACAAGGTCATCCGCCTTGGGGCCCTGGCTGAAACGGAAGGTGGCCAGCGCCGAGGCATCGGTCGAGTAGGCGTCACAGCGGCCGGAAAGGAACGCGCCCTGGATTTCCGAGAGGTCCTGGATCAGGATCGGGGTGAACTTCATCTTGTTCAGGCGGAAGTAGTCGTTGATCGCCAGCTCGGTGCTGGTGCCGGGCTGCACGCAGATGGTGGCACCGTCCATCTCCTTGGCCGACTTCACGCCGGAAGACTTCTTCGCCAGGAATCCGGTGCCGTCATAGTAGTTCACCCAGGCGAACTCGAGGCCGAGATTGCCCTCGCGCCCCAACGTCCAGGTGGTGCTGCGGGAGAGCAGATCGACCTCGCCCGACTGCAGGGCGGTGAAGCGGTTCTGCGTCGTGGTGGCGACGAACTTCACCTTTGCCGCATCGCCCAGCGCAGCGGCAGTGACCGCTCGGCAGGTGTCGGCGTCCAGTCCGCGCATGACGCCCTGGCTGTCGGGCAGCGAGAATCCGGGAACGTTGCCGGCGATGCCGCACAGAAGCTGGCCGCGGCCTTTGACGGCGTCGAGCGTCGCCGAACCCGAACCCTGGGCCATGACACCGCCGATTCCCGCAACAGATATCGCCAACCCTGCCAGCAGGCCGAGGCAACTTGTTTTGTACTTGGAGAGCAGATTCACGCCGCCGGTCGTTCCGCGGCTCCAGTGATCTGCTCTATTATATTGTATCATATGGCATTCTCCCACCCGTCCGCGGAGCATCCCGCAGTACAGCAGGACTGTGCGGCGGCTCCGATACAAGATCAATGTCCGAATTTTCCGCACGCGGGCTGTCCCTCTCGTCGCCTTCCGATAGGCCGGCGAGGCGGAGGCCATCGGCGTAGCGCTCCAGGTCCTGCGGCCGCAGCAATGGGGAGCGCGAGGTGGCGTGGCGGACAGTGAGGCCGGGTTCGAGCTGCAGCAGGGTACGCCGCGCCTCGGCGGCTTCCGCCTGACTGCCGAGCAGGCCGAGGGCGGAGGCGTAGCCTTTGTAGGCGGAGGAGAAGAGCGGGTTCATGTGTACGGCACGGCGGCCGGCCTCGACTGCGCCGGCGTAGTCGCCCAACATCAGCAGGGGCATGATCAGCGCCATGTCGAAGAAGAAGATGTGCGGGTCGGACGGCGAAAGGCGGATCGCCTGCTGGATGCGGCGCAGCGCCTCGGCGTGGTCGCCGATATAGGAATAGGCGAGGCCGGAGAAGCACCACGCGAGCGCGAGGTTGGGGTTCAGCACGATGGCCCGCTCATGCAGCACGCAGGCTTCGTGCGGGCGGCGGCCGAGGAAGCCGCGGACGTGGCCGGCGAGAGTGAGCGCGCGAGCGTCGGAGGAGTCGAGCACGATGGCACGTTCGGCGAGCTCGCCCGCTTTGCGGGTGGATGCATCCGGGTCCTCGGCCCAACCCTGGCCGACATAGAGCAGATACCAGTAGGCGAGCCAGCCATGCGCGACCGAGCTGCCGGGTTCAGCCTGGAGTGACTTTTCCAGCAGGCGGCGGGCGCTGAGGAAGCTGTCCCGGTCCAGGCGGTAGATGGCCGGCAGGGCCTGCAGCAGCAGCTCGCGCGCGGTGAGTTCCTGCGAGCGGGCGGCGGCGGTGCGCCGGCCCTCGTGGCGCATCAGCTCGGGATCGACCTGGGCGACGATGGTGGCGCTGAGCTCATCCTGCAGAGTAAGCGCGTCGGTGAAGTCGCGGTCGAAGCGGCCGGCCCAGGCGATTTCGCCGCCGACGCGCAGGTCGGCCAGACGGACGATGACGCGCAGGCGGGTGCCGGAGCGCTGGATGGTGCCGTCGAGCACGAGGTCGGTGTCGGGCAGGCTGCCTAGCCCCTCCGCAACGTCGCCAGGGCCGCCACTGCCTTGTGCCACGCTGCTGCCGGCCGGCCAGAGGCTGGCGGGCACGCAGGAAATCCAGCGGAAGCGGGACAGGCCGGCGGAGATTTCCTCGGCCAGGCCGGCGCCGAGGCCTTCGTCGGATTCCTGGCCGATCACGCGCAGCGGCGCGACGCGGACGCGCAGACTGGTGCGTTCCCGCGCGGGTGCCGGCCGCTCGGTGGCAGGCGGCGGGGTGGCGAGGGGCAGACGGGAGGGATCGGCGGGGCGGGCCTGCGTACGGATGCGTTCCACCAGTTCCTCGGTTTCGGGCGAGGGGCGGGCGTCGGGCACATCAGCGAGCACGCCGCGCAGGCGGTCATAGGCGTTGAGGGCGGCGCTGATATCGCCGCGCTCCGCCTGGCCGCGGATGACTGCACGCCATGCGCCTTCGTGCCGGCGGTCGACAGCCAGCAGGCGTTCGGCGGTGTCGACGGCGTCGGCCGGATCGGCGCATTGGGTGAGCAGGCTGTCGCCGACGGCGCGGGCAATGCGGGCGAAACGGGCTCGTTCATCCTCCAGCCAGCGGTCGAAGGCAGGGTCGAGGCCGCTCAAATCCTCGAGGAGCTGATCCTCGTAGCGGTCGAGCAAGGCTGGGGAGATTGCAGCAGGCTGGGCGAGCGCGTGGGCGTCGATCTCGAGCTGCGGGGCGCGGAGGATGAGGTGGTGGCGATCGGTCAGGAAGACGTGCTGCCAGAGCGGGCCGAGGGCGTCCTGCAACTCATGCACGCTCTGGCGCAGGGAGGCGCGGGCCTGTTCCTTTTCCCGCCGGCTCCAGAGCAGGGAGGCGAGCTGCATGCGCAGGACGGGCTTCGGGCTGTTCATTGCCAGCACGGCCAGCAGTGCACGGGTCTTGCGAGTGCGCGGCAGAAGACTGCGCCCCCGCGTGTCCTCTACCGCAAAATGCCCGAACAGGCGCAGACGCAGCTTCGGACTCGTCTCGGCGCGGCTGTCGGAACCCTCATGCGGTGAGATATGCCGGAGAATCGAAGCGACCCCTCAGGCTGACGCGGTGTTCATCGATGCCCCACAACGGCTGCTTGCACAAGCGTAGATGTATCGAATGCGGTATCATAGGGCAACAGACGACTGCGTTTTCGTTACTGTTTTCAGACAGATACATCAGACGTCAAATTTGTCGCTGCGGAATTTGTTTCCGCGCATCGTGGCTTGGCTGGAAATAAATCCTGCGGCGGCGGCACGGCGTGACAAGCGTTGGCCCATGTCGCAAAATCGCACGTCGCAAAATCGGGCATCCGGTCACGAGGAGAGGAATGTGGCGAGCCAAGGACTCACTTTACCGGCGCAAGTCGGACTGACCGCGCAGCCCTGGGTACGAAGGGGGCTGGGACTGCTGCTGTGCATCGGCATCGCCGCGCTGGCCGAAATGTGCGGGACGCTGGTGCCGCTGGTCGGGGCGCCGCTGTTCGCGATCACGATCGGCGTGCTGATCGCCAATGCGGCCCCTGCCCTGGCGCAGCAAAAGTCGCTGCGGATTTCCGAACTGTCGAAGCTCTGCCTGAAGGGCGGCATCATCCTGCTGGGTGCCAGCCTCGACCTGGGCGACATCGTGCGGACCGGACTGGGCTCCTTGCCGCTATTGGTGGTGACGATGGCGTCAGGGCTGATCTGCGCGCTGTGGCTGGGCAAGGTCCTGGGCATCGACTGGCGGATGCGCTGCCTGATCGGCATGGGCACAACGGTGTGCGGCGCCTCGGCGATCGCGGCGCTGGCGCCGGTGATCCGCGCCAAGGCCGAGGAGATCGCCTACTCGGTGACGGTCGTGTTCTTCTTCAACATGGTGGCGGTGTTCACCTTCCCGGCGCTTGGCCACCTGCTGGGACTCAGTGACAATGGCTTCGGCGTCTGGGCGGGAACAGCGGTGAACGACACTTCGGCCGTGGTGGCGGCGGGGTTCGCATTCAGCCAGGCGGCAGGGACGACGGCGACGATCGTGAAGCTGACGCGGACCACGATGATAATTCCGCTGGTACTGGGTTTCGGGCTGGCATTGCCCTTCCTTGAGTCGAACTCGCACACGGCCGCAGGTGACGCTCCCGTGGCAACCCCGCGCACCGGCCGGACGGCAGCGGGCGGGGCGCAGTCGCTGGGCAGGCGAGTCTACAATGCAGTACCGGCGTTCATCGTCCTGTTCGTGCTGGCTGCAGCGGCGAACTCCGCGGGGCTGCTCGGGGGGCATGCGATGCAGGTGCAAGCGCTGGGCAAGCTGGTAATGGTGGTGGCCCTGGCGGCGGTCGGGCTGCTCGGGCACTGGCGGGCATTTGCCGGCGCCGGCAGCCGGCCGCTGGTGCTGGGTATGGCGACGTGGTTCGCGGTCGCGGCTGCGAGTCTGGGCATACAAACCTGGACTCACGCATTGTGACGTCAGGTTTCGGATTTTATGCGGAAGATAGGAAATTATGTCTTGACGCTAGGCTCTAATTCCCGTATCTGGCGGTTCGCCAACGGGATAGTTGCGCCTAAAGCTTAGGGCCTCGGAGCCCGGGCAGGCCGGCGTTTCACTTTCGGGGCGCCTTGTTTCCGGCCCGGGCATTGGGATTTCCGTCCTGACTGAGGGCACAGGGTTCACTGTAAACGAGTTTGCCTCCAGGGGCGGCTGCATGGTGCGGCCGCCCTTTTTTCTTGCACCACTTGCAACCAGGAGTTCGCTTCATGCTGTTTTCTGCCAACACCTCTGCTGCCGCCCCTGCCGATACCGCCGACGCGGGCAAGATCCGCCTGGGCGGCGGCTTCCGACCGGCGCCGACGAAGGATGCCGGGAAGATCCGCCTCGGCGGTGGGTTCCGTCCGGTGGCGCAGACCAAGGATGCCGGGAAGATCCGCCTGGGTGGCGGCTTCCGCCGGGCCCGGCAGGGCTGACTGCCGCCTGAACTGGATCGGATCGTTGGCTGACGGTCCGCGCCAGGGCTGAAATTTTCCCTATCGTTGTTTCCTGGCAGATTCACGCCTCTGGCTCGTGTGGGCCTCGGGCGATCTGCTCACGCCGGCTGCTGCACCGCCCGGAACGAAAGGCACACCCATGACCACCAACAACGAGCCGATCGTGCGCTTCCACCAACTGTTCAACAAAGGTCGAGCGCCTGAGCGTGCGGAGCGAACGGGGTGCGGAATCCTGCCGATCCGGGCGGTGCGCTATTGCGAGGCCCTGACCAGCGCCACCGCGTTCGGCTGGTGGGTCTATCCGCCGATTGACGTGGAGGTGATGTGGGACGGGACCGAGATCTTCTGGCGCTGCGAGCAGGCGCCGGACTGGATGCCACTGCTGCCCTCGGCGCAGCTGCCTGACTATGCTGCTGCGTTCGATTCGGTGGCGCCGAAGAGGCTGACGGGCTGCTCACCGCCGTTCCTGACGGCGTTGCCGGAGCCCGGAGCACTCCAGCTCTGGACCGGGCTGGTCGCACAGACGGCGCCGGATTGGCACCTGCTGGTGCGGGCGCCGGCGAACATGCCGGGGGCCGGCGGTATCTCCCTGTATGAGGGGATCGTGGAGGCGGACCGCTGGTTCGGGCCGCTGTTCGTCAACATGCGCTTCACCCGCAGCCATATCCCGGTGCGGCTGCGTGCGGATTATCCGCTGGCGCTGGTGCAGCCAGTGCACCGGCAGACCTATGCGAATGAGTTGCTGGACCGGATGGAGGTGACCGGTGGCCCGGCGCTGCTGACGGCCGAGCACTGGGACGCGTACTACGCGACGATTGTCGAGCCGAACAGCCGGCCGGACCGTCCGTTCGGCGCCTATGCCACGGCGGCGCGCAAGAAGCGGCACCGCTGTGCCCATGCGGCCGCGGCGGCAACAGCCTGATTGCGGCCACAACTGGTCAAAGATAGCCGAGGGCGGTCAGTTCCTCCCGGAGTGCGTCGGGGCTGGTGAAGTGGATACCGCGGATGCCGGCCGCCTCGGCGCCGGCGACGTTGCGGGGGGCGTCGTCGATGAACACGGCCCCAGCCGAGTCGATGTTGTAGCGTTCCAGCAGCAGGCGGAAGATGCGGCCGTCCGGCTTGGTGATCTTCTCGTGGCCCGACACCACGATGCCCTGGAACCAGCCGAGGAACTCGAACCGGGCGGGCTGGGTGACGAAGGTTTCGGCCGACCAGTTGGTCAGGGCATAGAGCGGGGTGCCGCGGCTACGCAGCTCACGCAGGATTTCCACCGTGCCGGTGATGGGGCCGGAAATCATCTCATTGAAATTGGGCAGCCAGGCCTTGATGAGGTGACGCTTGTCGGGATGGCGGGCGATGGCCTCGGCCTCGGCTTCCACGAAGGTGCGGCCGGCGTCCTGCAGGAGGTTCCAGTCGGGCGAGCAGACATGGGCCAGGAAATGCTCCATGGCCGCTTCGTCCCCATCGAACAGGCGACGGTAGAGATAGCGAGGATTCCAGTCGATCAGTACGCCGCCGAGGTCGAAGATCACGGTCCTTGAAGACGAAGCGGTCACCTGCGCCGGCCCATCATGTTGCAGCGCAGGTATGGCGTGCGGCCTGTGGGCGCGTCAATTCTACCAAATGGCTTGTTTCGGGCCGGAGTGCCGGGGTAAAGCGCGATCCGGCCCATGGAACCCGCCGAATACACATTGATGGACCAGGCGGAAGCCAGCATGTGGTGGTACCGTGCCCTGCACACTCGGCTGACGGACGCACTGGATGATGTGCACGGGTGTGTGCTGGATGCCGGCTGCGGCACTGGTGGGTTTCTCGACGTCCTGCGCGTGCGGCGCAGCGATCTGGGCCGATTCGGCCTGGAATGGGATGAGCAGGCGGCTCGGCGGGCGCAGGAGAAGTCGGGCGCGCTACTGGCCCGCGGCAGCGTCAATGCGCTGCCGTTCGGCGATGGCCGGTTCGATGCGGCGGTCTCGGCCGACGTGCTGTGTCATCGGGCGGCTGATCCGGCGCGGGCGTTGGCCGAGTTGTGGCGCGTGCTGCGGCCGGGGGGGCGGCTGGTGCTGAACCTGCCGGCGTATCGCTGGCTGAGTTCGGCGCATGACGCACAGGTGCACAACACCCGGCGTTTCACGGCGTCCGAGGCGGTGGCGATGCTGCGGCAGGCCGGCTTCAAACGCGCCCGGGCCCAGTACTGGAACGGCCTGTTGCTGCCGCTGATGGTGGTACAGCGGAAAATTCTGCGGCGGGATGGCGGGGCGTCCGATGTCGCCGCGTTTCCGCCATGGATTGATGCCATCTTTTTCGGCATGACGAACGTTGAGCGGCATCTGCCCATGAAATTGCTCGCGGGCGGATCGGTGCTGGCAACCGCGGAGAAGCCATGAACGACCGGGTCAGTGTTGACGATGCAAGGACACCTCGGCCGCGCGCCAGTGACGTCGGTCTCTCCATCGTGGTGCCGGTGTATCGCGGCGCGGCGACGATCGGCCGGCTGGTCGATGCGCTGTCTGATTTGGCGCCGGAGGGCGGGCTGGAGGTCGTGCTGGTGAATGACGGCAGCCCGGACAACTCGGCCGCGGTGTGCCGCGAATTGCTGGCCACCGCGCGGGTGCCGCTGGTCTATATCGAGCACGCTCGGAACTACGGGGAACATAACGCGGTGATGACCGGGCTCCGGCATGTGCGCGGCGACTATGTCATCACGATGGATGACGACCTGCAGAACCCGCCCGAAGAGGTGCTGAAGCTTTACAACCATGCTCGTCTGGGTGGCTGGGACGTTGTCTATACGCGCTATGGAGTGAAGCAGCACGCAGGCTGGCGGAACCTCGGCAGCCGGTTTGCAAACGCGGTGGCGGACCGGCTGCTGGACAAGCCTAGGGGGCTCTACCTGTCCTCGTTCCGCTGCATGTCGCGGCTGGTGGTGCAGGCGGTGACCCGCTACAACGGCCCCTACCCCTATGTCGATGGGCTGATCATGCAGGTGACGCAGCGCATCGACAGCATCGAAGTGCGGCACCTGGCGCGGATGGAGGGGCGGTCGAACTACACGCTGGTGCGGCTGGTTCGGTTGTGGCTGAACCTGGCGACCAGTTTCTCGCTGGTGCCGCTGCGGCTCGCGATCATTGCCGGGCTGGCGCTGTCGATCCTCGGGGGGATTGGGGCGGTGGCGACGATCGCCGAGGCGCTGCTGCGGCACAACACGCCGTCGGGCTGGGCCTCGACCATGACCGTGCTGCTGCTCGTTTCGGGCGTGCAGTCGATGATCCTGGGCGTGCTGGGCGAGTATGTTGGGCGGACGTTCCTATCGGCCAACGGCAAGCCGCAGGGCACGGTGCGGCATGTCGAGCGCAATGCACCCGCTTCGGCTGACGTGTGATGGCCTATTGGATTGTGCTGCTGGCGGCGATCGCGACCAGCATGGTGGGGCAGACGCTGCTGAAGGCCGGCGCCGGCGCAGCGGATTTCGTGGCGCAACTGCTGGATGCGCGGACGCTGGCGGGGCTGTGCCTGTACGGCGGGGCGGCGATGCTCTACATCATCGCGCTGCGGCGGATCCCAATGTCGGTGGCGTTGCCTTGTACCGCTGTTTCCTACGTGGCTGCGGCGCTGATCGGGCATTATGCATTCGGTGAGGCGCTGGGAGGGATGAAGCTGGGGGCGATCGGGTTGATCGGGGTTGGGGTGGTGGTTCTGGCGTTTGCTTGACGGACTTCGTGCCTCCGGGGCGCGGCTGGTGCGTGTATTGGCAGATGTATTTTCACCACGGAGCGCACGGCGACGGCGGAGCGCCTCGGAGGGGATCATCCGAAGCGGCGGATCATTTCGGTCCAGGCGTCCAGCTGGGGGAGAATGATGTCTGCCTTGGCGGATTCGAGGCTGGGATAGACCATATCGACGCCGAGCCTGGCGTAGGTTTCGATCAGGGCGGGGTCGAGGGGCTGGGCGCCGATGGCGATGGTCATCTTGGCAGGGTCACGGCCGGCTTTGGCGGCCAGGTCACGGAAGCGGGGGATGATTTCGGTCAGCGGCGCGGCGTCCTTGCGGGTCACCTGCGGCAGCCAGCCGTTGCCGTAGCGGACCGCTCGGCGGGCGCTGTAGGGGAAGGCGCCGCCGACCAGAATGGGCGGGTGGGGCTGCTGCACCGGCTTGGGCCAAGCGGCGATGAGGTCGAAATCGACGAATTCGCCGTGGTACTCGGCGGCATCCTGGGTCCAGATCGCCTTCATCGCCTCGATGCGTTCGCGCGCCAGCTTATGCCGGTTGGCGAAGCTGGTGCCGTGATTTTCCATCTCGTCCTGGTTCCAGCCATTGCCGACGCCGAACAGGAAGCGGCCGTTCGAAACCTGGTCGATCGAGGCGACCAGCTTGGCGGTCTGGATCGGGTCGCGCTGGGCAACCAGGCAGATGCCGGTGCCCAGGCGTAGTTTGGTCGTGGCCATGGCAGCGGCGGTTAGGGTCACGAACGGGTCCATCACGTCGTAGTAGCGCTTGGGCAGATCGCCCCCAAGCGGGAACGGGGTCTTGCGGCTGAGCGGGATGTGCGAGTGCTCGGGCGCCCAGAGGGTGTCGAAGCCACGCTCCTCCATTGCCTTTGCCAAGGTGGCAGGAGCGATGGAGTAGTCGGTGAAGAACATCGAGGCGCCGAACTTCATCACAGACGGTCCTTTCAGTGCTCGGGGCCGACGCGGACCAGCAGCTTGCCGAAGTTGCGGCCCTCCAGCAGGCCGACCAGGGCGTCGGGGGCGTTGTCGAGGCCGTCGATGACGTCCTCCCGATAGACCAGGCTGCCGTCGGCGACCAAAGGGGCGGCCATGGCGCGCCATTCGGTGAACCGCTCCGGCCGGTCGGAGACGATGAACCCCTGGATCAGGACGCGCTTACCGACGACGAAGCCGAGGTTGGGGCCGGGCGGCGGGTTGGGGTTGTTGTATTGCGAGACCATGCCGCACATGGCGACGCGGGCGAACGGGTTCAGCAGGTCGAACACTGCGGCCTGGATCGCGCCACCGACGTTTTCGAAATAGCAGTCGATGCCGTTCGGGCAGGCGGCCTGCAGCTCCTGCCGCAGGTCGAGGGAGCGGTGATCGACGCAGTCGTCAAAGCCGAGGCCGTCCTGTACGTACAGACACTTGTCGGGACCGCCGGCAATACCGACGGCGCGGGCACCGGCGCGCTTGGCGAGCTGGCCGGCAACCGAGCCGACGGCACCGGAAGCGGCGGAGACGACGAAGGTCTCGCCGGCCTTGGGTTTGCAGATTTCGGTAACGCCGGCATAGGCGGTGGCACCGGGCATACCGAGGACGCCAAGGTAGGTCGAAAGCGGCGCCTTGCCACGTTCGATCTTCACCAACTGGTCGCCGTTGGCGACGCAATGGGTCTGCCAGCCGCGAGCGCCGACGACGATATC
>DASQVN010000698.1:0-10189 GCA_035640755.1 Rhodopila sp. | reverse complement strand
ATACATGCCGACGTCGGCCCATTGGGGCCGGCCCAGGTCGCGGTCAATGTAGCAGAACAGGGCGGCGGGCGCGCCGAAACAGTTCCAGTTGGCGATGGCCGCCCGCTGGCGCGCCTCCCAGTCCTCGCGCGCAATGCCGAGCGCGCTGTAGCGCTCCTTGCCGAATGCGGATCGGCGCTCCCCGTACGGGGACTTCAGCGCGGGCGGGTACATCTCGTACTGCCGCTCGTCCCAGGGGTCGCCGTGGGCCACGTGCTCGACGGCGCGCGTCTTGAGCTCGGCCAGCGGCGCGCCGGTCACCACGTAGATGTTCCACGGCTGGAGGTTCGATCCGGACGGCGCCCAAGCCGCGGCGGACAGCACGCGCTCCAGCACCTCCCTCGACACAGGCTCGTCTTTGAATCCGCGCACCGCCCGTCGGGTTGTGACTGCCTCATATACGTCCATGCCGTCAGTACTCCCAGGGGCCCGGTACGCAACGAAAGACGTCGCCGTCGACCGCCACATGGCAGATGGACGGGAATGTGAGGTGAGCGGCTACCAGCGACTCGCGGTTCGCCGCCAGCTCCCGCAGAAGACGGACCCGGATGCGGGCCGACTCCTCGGGGTCGTGTTCGAAGCCGTTGTACCAGTCGGGGTGTTCGAACCCGACCTGGAACACGGCGTCGCCGGCGATCATCAGACGGTCGCCGCCGGACGCCAGGCGGACCACGCTGTGCCCGGGGGTGTGGCCGCCAGTGCGTGTGACGAGCACCCCCGGCGCCACCTCGTGCTTCTCCTCGAACGTCCGCAACTGGCTCTGGTACTCGTGCAAGAACCGCTTGGCCGTCCGCCGAAGCGCGTCCGGGAACCCCGGCGGCATGGAGACGTGGGAGAAATCGGGCGACTCCCAGAACGTGGTTTCGGCGGCCGCCACGTGGATGCGCAGGTCCGGACGCAGCCGGTCCCTCACTCCGTCGACGAGCAGCCCGCCAACGTGGTCCATGTGCATGTGGGTGAGCACCACGTCGGTCACGGATGCGAGATCGATGCCGGCGGCCTCCAGTCGCTGGACCGTCCGCCCGGCCCGCGGCAAGTCCGGGAACTCCGCCCCCATCCCAGCGTCGATCAGTATGGTCCGGCCGCCGCTACGCACCACGACCACGTTCAGCGCCCACTCGAGCACGTCCGGCGGCAGGAACATGTCCTCCAGCCAGGCCGCCCGGACGGCCGGGTCAACGTTGTGGCCCAACATCGCGCCTGGCAGCGATAGCACCCCATCGCTGACCACCATTACTTCAATTTCGCCCACCTTCAACGCGTAGCGCGACGGAACCAGCTCGGGCTCCGGTCTACCGTGGATGTACTTCTCGTTCACCTTGTCGGCGCAGTACTTGACCGAGGGCTGTGAGATGTTGTCCAAGCTCATGCTTATCTCCTCATGTACTTGGGTTGTCACAGTCACTGTGCGGGCACGAGCGCCGGGGCGCCCTTGTCCTTGATCAAGAGCACCAGGAATTTCGCCGGCTGGGTGCCGCTTGCGTTCCGGTCCACGACATGAACATCATCAGGGCCTTCATAGAAGGTCTGTCCTGGTGTCAGTGTCACCTGTTGTCCACCCTTCAGCTGCATCACGACGGAGCCCTCCAGCACGTAAACAAACGCATGTGCATTGTGTCGGTGAATAGCGCTCGACTCGCCGGGCGCATGCTCGACTGTGATCATCAGAGCTTCCCTGCCGGGATTCTCCGGAAGATCCTTAGACATGAGTGACGTGACCTTAGGCTCCTGAGCCACCGCGGTGCCGGTCATGAGGCACAGAAGAACCAACGCAACGAGTTTGATCGTCATAGTCGCCTCCTTCGTTCGTTGCCCGGGACCCGCTCGGATGATCATGGTTATCTCCTGTGCTTCAGCTATGAACCACGTTGCGGCTGAGCCAGTCGTCGAAGCGGATGGAGCCGAGACGGGGGCGATCGCCGGGCGTCAGCGAGCGGTCGTTCAGCTCGGTTCCGAAGTAGCGCCAGTGCACGTCAGCGATCACCGTGCGCTGGTCGCCGCGCGCGGCCAGGAACTTGCGCGCGAACTGGTCCATCGGACAGGCTTCCGGGCCCGCAACCTCGACGGTGCCGTTCAGCGGCGGTGCGAGCGTCAGCTCGGCCAGGGTGGCGACCACGTCGTCCGAGGCAATCGGCTGGAAGAGCGCGGGCGACAGCCGGACCAGATCGCCCTCTGCGCCCGATTCGACGATACCTCCGACGAACTCGAAGAACTGCGTCGAGCGCAGGATCGTATAGGGAATGCCGGACGCCTTGATCAGATTCTCCTGCGCCACCTTGGCGCGGAGGTAGCCACTGTCGGGACTGCGGTCGCTGCCGACGATCGACAGCGCCAGATGATGCTTCACGCCGGCGGCCTTTTCCGCGGCCATCAGGTTGTGGCCCGAGGTCTCGAAGAATTCGAGCACCGCCTTGTCCTCCCACACCGGCGCATTCGCCAGATCGACGACGACCTGTGCGCCGGAGAGCGCCTCCTTCAGTCCCTCGCCCGTGATGGTGTTGACGCCGGTATTGGGCGCCGCCGCGATGGCATCATGACCCTTCTCCTGCAGTTTCTTGACGAGCTTTGAGCCGATGAGGCCGGTGCCTCCGATGACGACAATTTTCATGATTTTGCCCTCCAAGGGTATGCAAGGGAGTGTCAGGTTGTGTCTTATTCGACGCGGAAGGATGCCGGATCGGCGGCCGGAAAGCCTTGTGGCCGCCTTGAGGCGCGATTGAATTTCGCTTGGGTTTCCGTCCAAGACAGCGAGACAAAAGAGCAAGACATGCTAAGAAAGCGCCCGCTGTTCCGGCAGTTTCCGCTTGCTTTACCGGCGCGACAACTCGCGCGAGCTTCGGCGATGATCACCGTGCTATCAATGGCTTGCCGGCCATGGCGATGAGCGGCGATGAGAGGGCGACGTGCAGTACGCGTTCGAGGACTACGTGATCGACTCGGACCGGCGGGAGCTCGCGCGCAGCGCCGTGCCGATCGCCGTCGGGCCGCAGGTCTTCGACCTGCTGCTCCATCTGGTGCGGAACCGCGAGCACGTCGTCAGCAAGGACGAGCTCCTGGATGCCGTGTGGGCCGGGCGGATCGTCTCTGAATCGACCCTGACCAGTCACATCAACGCGGCGCGCAAGGCCATCGGCGACAGCGGGCAGAACCAGCGCCTGCTTCGAACGATCGTCCGCAAGGGATTCCGCTTCGTCGGCAACGTCCGCGAGATTGTCAGTCGCTCCGCCGCGGTCAGCACCGAGCCCGACCCACCGGGCAAGACCAACGCAGAGGCGCCAGCCCTCCCCGACAGGCCCTCAATTGCCGGGCTCCCGTTCCTGAATCTAAGCGGCGACATCGAGCAGGAGTACTTCACCGACGGCGTGGTGGAGGACATCATCACGGCCTTGTCGCGCATTCGCTGGCTGTTCGTGATCGCACGCAATTCGAGCTTCACCTACAAGGGCCGCGCGGTCGACGTGAAACAGGTCGGCCGCGAGCTCGGCGTGCGCTATGTGCTGGAAGGCAGCGTGCGCAAGGCGGCGCACAAGGTGCGCATCACCGGGCAGCTGATCGATGCGACCACCGGGGCGCATCTGTGGGCCGAGCGCTTCGAAAGCGCGCTCGACGATATTTTCGAGCTGCAGGATCAGGTCACCGAGGCCATCGTCGGCGCGATCGCACCGCAGCTCGAGCGGGCCGAGATCGAGCGCGCGAAGCGCAAGCCAACCGAAAACCTCGACGCCTACGACTACTATCTGCGCGGCATGGCGCACCTCCATCTGGGATCCAGGGAATCGATCGACTTGGCGCTCGGCCAGTTCAACCATGCGCTCATGCGCGACCCGAATTTCGCGTCGGCCTATGCGATGGCGGCGTGGTGCTATTTCTGGCGCAAGGTCAACGGCTGGATGACCGATCGCCCAGGCGAGATCGCCGAGGGCGCCCGCCTGGCGCGCCGCGCTGTCGACCTGGGCCGCGACGATGCAGTCGCGCTCACCCGCGGCGGGCATGCGCTCGCCCACCTCACCGATGACGTCGCCGGCGGCATCGCCTTGCTCGACCGGGCGCTCGTGCTCAATCCCAATCTCGCGTCGGCCTGGTTCCTCGCCGGATTCCTGCGGACCTGGAACGGCGAGCCGGACGCCGCCATCGAGCACTTCGCGCACGCCATGAGGCTGAGCCCACTCGACCCCGAGTTCTACCGCATGCAGGCCGGACTGGCGGCGGCGCATCTGTTCGCGGGGCGCTTCGACGCCGCGTCGTCCTGGGCGGAGAAAGCCTTCCGGGAGTTGCCGAGCTTCCTGATGGTCGTCAGTGTCATCGCGGCGAGCCATGCGCTCGCGGGCCGGCCGGACGAGGCGCAGCGCGCGATGAAGCATCTGCGCGAGCTCGATCCAACGCTGCGCGTCTCCAATCTCGCGGATTGGCTCCCGATCCGCCGGCCGGAGGACCTCGCGACCTTCGCTGATGGGTTGCGGAAGGCGGGGCTGCCGGAGTGAGGCGCGCAGTTCTCTGACCAATCATGTGAAGTTGTGAGGAGGGGTGGCATAGTCCTGCCGCAGATTTGGTCGGATGCGTCCGAAGCGCATGTAAGGCGAAGCACTGCGGAATTCCCGCGCCATTGCACCACGGCCTTGTGAAACAATCGAATCGGCGAGCAGCTGTCTTTGAATCTGGAGGCTTCTGTGAGGTCGCGCGATACGGTCGAGCCAGACGCTCGGAGCGCGACCTCATTGAAGCCGGATTGAACTGAACCACTGGCCCTATGGGCGTTCTATGGTCTGTGCCGCTGCAGGCCGCGAGCCTCCCCGCCGTTCGGGGTGACCGAAGTGGTCGGACCGCTAACAAACAGAGTTGTTGTCAGGATAAGTTTCGCCCTGCGCGATTGGTCCGGCGGCGAGGATAGTGACACCCTCAACGGGGATGATGCCATCCAAGGAACGATCGGCTTTTCTGCCTTTGTCGTCTAGCGTATATTTCTGGATCCTTCCGGGCCGCCGACGCGCCGCTGCGTCGGCGGCACCTCCAGGGACGCGACGACCAGACCACTGCTCTATCATTACGGTTATATCTTCCGGAAAGCCGGAAGTCTTGAATTTTGAGCCGCCACCAGTGATGGCATAAGGAGAAGTTTCCCCCCTTCCCTGCCCTAACAGGAAGTTGCTGTAGAATGCGTGTGCCGCGACAAATTAAACGGATCGTCAATCCGTTTCTCGGGGCGCGCTGAGGGGGCTTCGGTTCGCAGCAGCAGCACAATCGTAGGTGGTGGCGCTTCGGCCGCCATGACGAAGGGGGATGGACGGGCGTCTGGTATCACCCCACCGCCAGGCCTGCCGCGCGATCCAGCGGCACCGGGGTTTCGTCCAGGATCAGCGGGATCGCCTCATCCTCCCAGGCGAAGGCGTGAAGGTTGGTAGGCTGGGTCTCCTGCAGGCGGTGTTCGAGGACGCAGCGGGCGAGCAGCAGGCGCCGAGCATCGCCGCCGGCGGTGCCGAGGCGCACGCCTTCGGTGGCGAGCAGCACGGCCGTGGTTGCCTGATACAGCTGGTTGGCGGCGAGGCGGCAGAAGCGCTCATGCTCGGGGTGGGCGGCGACGTCCTCGGCGAAGCGGAGGGCGCGTTCCAGGCCGGCCTCGAGGCGGGTACGGAACTGGCCGGGCAGCCGGGCGGCGGCGCCCAGCCGATCGTGCAGATCATCGCGCAGGGCCAGGTGCGCGCGCTCCTTGGCGACGGCGCGCTGGATTGCGTCCAGGCTGTTGATGTTGCTGGTGCCCTCCCAGATCAGGCCGAGGGGGGCGTCGCGCACCAGGCGCGGGTTGGGCCAGTCCTCGATATACCCGTTGCCGCCGCGCGCCTCCATCGCGCCGATGGCCACCGGCACGTTGTCGCGGCAGGCGCGGTATTTGTAGACCGGGGTGAGGATGCGGAGCACCGCGCGGGCCGCCGCGTCGTCGCGGCCAGACACCGCGGCGGCATGGAACAGGGCTGAGCGCGCCTGTTCGGCCGGAACCATCAGCTTCAGCAACTGCCGCTGCATCAGCGGATGGGCGATCACGGGTTTCTGGAAGGCGGTGCGGTGGCGGCTCGCCTGCAGGGCCTCATTCACGCAGCGGCGCATCATGCCGGCGGCGCGGGCGAGGTGCGAGACGCGGCTGGAGTTCACCATTTCCAGCATCTGCCGCAGGCCGCGGTCGAGCTGGCCGAGGGGAAAGGCGATGGCGCCGTCGAAGACGATCTCGCCGCTCGCCATGCTGCGGCTGCCCAGCTTGTCCTTCAGCCGAACGATCCGGTAGGCGTTGCGGGTGCCGTCCTCGAGCGTGCGCGGCATCAGGAACAGCCCCAGGCCGCGTGACCCGGCGGGCGCGCCTTCGGGCCGCGCGAGCAGCACGGCGAGCTCGGCATCGACATTTGAGCAGAACCATTTTTCGCCCCAGAGGCGCCAGTGCGCGCCGTCGCGCACCGCGGTGAGGTCCCCTGCCCCGACATCGGAACCGCCGGCCTTCTCGGTCATGAACTGGGCGCAGCGGTAGAGCCGGCTGAGATCCTGGGTCCAGATGCGGTCGAGGTAGCGGTTCCGGAGTTCGTCGCTGCCGTAGCGGTCAATCAGCTCCGAAGAGCTGTCGGTCAGGTTGACCGGGCAGAGAAGGCCAAACTCGGCCTGGGCGAACAGGTAGTGGAACACGTATTTGACCAGCGGCGGCAGCTTCTCCGGCCAGCCCAGCACGCCGGCCCGGTGGGTCATGGCGTGCATGCCGAAGCGGCCGAAGGCGATCTGCTCCATGTCGCGGTAGGCGGGGTGGAACTCGATCCATTCCTCGTCGCGGCCGAAGCGGTCGCGCGGATGCAGCACGGGGGGATGCCGCTCCGCGGTTTCGGACAGCTCAAGCAGGTGTCCGCCGGCGAGTTCGCCGAGGGCGTCGAGGTGCGGCTCCAGGTGGGCACGCAGAGGGTCCGGCAGGTAGAGCGGCAGAAGCGAGCGCAGGCTGTGGTCGAGGCTGAAGAAGTTCAGGCCCCGGCAGTCCGGCGCAAGGTGTGCGGCGCGTTCGGCGGTGGCGGTTCGGCTGGCCAGGGCGGCCGGATAACCGGAGGGGACGGCGCGCATCTGGGTCATGACCTGCACTCCTGAACATGGTTCGGGCGCGTGATTGACGGTTTTCGTGCCCGCCTGAACCGATCACGCGCGACGGGCTGTGGACATCAAGCTGCCTTGTCAGGTGCGCGTGGACAAACGATTAGTTGGGCCGGTGCCTCGAGTGTGAGTCAATCCGATGCCCGCGCGCCGTCGTTCGAACGAGAGGAGGCTGGCATGTTTGATGGCTTCGAGGCGATCACGATCCAGACCGGCGAGACCGAAATCTTTGCGCGCCGCGGCGGCTCCGGGCCACCGATCCTCCTGTTGCACGGGTTCCCACAGACGCACCTGATGTGGCGCGGCGTCGCGCCGCTGCTCGCCCGCACGTTCACCGTTGTCTGTGCGGATCTGCGCGGCTACGGCCGCAGCGGCTGCCCCGCTTCGAGCCCGGACCATGCCCCGTATGCCAAGCGCGCCCTGGCCCGGGACATGGCGGCGGCCATGGAGCGGCTCGGTTTCGCACGTTTCGCGGTCGCCGGGCACGATCGCGGTGGCCGGGTCGCCCATCGCCTGGCGCTTGACTATCCCGATCGTGTGGAGCGGCTTGCCGTGCTGGACGTCATCCCGACGGCCGAGGCGTGGGCGCGCGCCGACGCGCGGTTTGCGTTGGGCTTCTGGCCCTGGTCGCTGCTGGCACAGCCCGCGCCGCTACCCGAGCGCCTGCTCACGGCGGCGCCCGAGGCGGTGGTGGACGATGCGCTCGGAAGCTGGGGGTCCGACGCTGCGGCGTTCGGGCCGGACGTGCGGGCGGCCTACGTCGACGCGCTGCGTGATCCGATCCATGTTCATGCCATCTGCGAGGAGTATCGCGCCGCAGCAACCCTCGACCGTGCGCAGGATGAGGCCGACCGCGCGGCTGGGCGACGTGTGAGCTGCCCCGTGCTGGCGCTCTGGAGCGGTCGCGGGGCGCTGGCGAACTGGTATGCGGCGGCAGGCGGGCCGCTCGCGCTCTGGCGGGGTTGGGCTGACCATGTCCAAGGCGGCCCGGTCGATGCGGGCCACTTCTTCCCGGAAGAGTCGCCGAACGAGACGGCGGATGCCCTGGGCCGTTTCTTCGCCGCGAACGCGTAGGTGGGGACACGAGGCCCTGCGGCCGCCATGACGGCAAAACGGTCAATGCCAGGGCCGCTCGTATAACATCAATGTGACGCAAGGTACTCTGGTTGCGCCGCCGCGATTGGATAACGATCCGGCCCGCCACAATGCTCCAGGGCGAAACATCGCCCGATGTGACAAGAAGCGACAACACAACCGGCTGTGCGCCGGGGGGGAGGGGCAAAATGAAGAACAGCCTTGCGGCGTTGCTCGTTGGTGTGGCTCTCGCGTTCGTCAGTTGCATCGGCCTCGCGGGCGGTGCAGCCGCGGCTTCACCCGACGGCATGCGTCTTTACGTCTTCTCATCGGGATGGTTGAACCTCGACAAGTCGGGCCTGCAGACCGGGGCCAGCGGAAAGATATCGGTCCCGGTTGCGTTCTTCCTGATCAAGCACCCCAAGGGCAACGTCCTGTTCGATACTGGGAACAACGACAAGATCATCAATGATCCGACGTACTGGGGGCCCCTCGCGGCGGCGTTGAATCCGGGCCGCAGTCCGGACATTGCGATCGATGCCCAGCTCGACAAGATTGGCGTTAAGCCAAGCGACATCAACTACGTCATCGTTGGGCATATGCATCTCGATCACGCCGGCAATGTCGGCAAGTTCCCAAACGCGACCGTCGTCTATCAACGCGATGAGATCGTGAACGCGTTCTGGCCCAAGCCTGGGTTCGGCTGCTGCTACATCACCGGCGACTTCGCCATGCTCCGCAACGATGTGGGCCAGAACGAGGTGAGCCGGCGGAAGGTGATCGAGCTCAACGGCGACCTCGACCTGTTCGGCGATGGCAGCATCTATGTGCATCGTGCCGTGTCCCATACGCCCGGCAGTCAGATGGTCGTGGTCCGCCTGCCCAAGACCGGCCCGGTCGTGCTGACCAGTGACGTCTGTTACCTGATGGAGAACCTGCAAGGCGACATCCTGCCGAGTATTACCTTGGCGTACGATCCGGCCGGGATGCTGGATGCCTATAGCTGGATCAAGCACCTGATGACGGCGGAAGGCGCGGACGTTATCTTTGCCCACGACGCAGAAACGTTCAAGAAACACAAGCATTCGCCGGAATACTACGAGTAGGGCGGCAGCGGCCGCGGGTCACGCAAGCACCCACGGCCGCCCCTTTTTCTCTCCGCCATGGTGCAGGCGATGCCACACCCCGCTGTCGTTGAACGGCTCGTCAAGCATTACGGTGCGCGTGCTGCCGTGAGGGATGTCTCGTTCACCATCCGGGAGGGCGAGGTGATCGGTTTGCTCGGCCCCAACGGCTCCGGCAAGAGCACCATCCTGCGCATCCTTGCGGGGTATCTGCGGCCGTCGGCGGGAAGCGCGCGCGTTGCGGGAATTGATGTGGCGACCGCCTCACTCGCGGCTCGGCGCCACGTCGGATACGTGCCTGAAGACGCGCCGCTCTATGACGGCATGCGGGTCGGTGAATTCCTGCATTTCATGGCTGCCATCAAGGATGTGCCTGGCCATGCCGCCCGGCGCGCGGTCCAGGCTGCCGCGGATCGCCTGGACCTGCAGCCGGTGCTTGGCACCATGATCGGCAAGCTTTCGCGCGGTTATCGCCAGCGGGTGACCATTGCGCAGGCGCTGGTCAACGATCCGCCCCTCCTGATCATGGACGAGCCGACCAATGCGCTCGACGCCTACCAGGTCATGGCGGTGCGCGCGGTCATCCGCGCGTTGGCGGGAACCCGCACGGTGCTCGTCGCTTCGCATGTGCTGAGCGAGATCGAACGGGTCGCGAGCCGAATCATGGTCCTGCTCGACGGCCGTCTGCTGACGACCGATGCGATGCGCGAAACGGCCGGCGCCCGGCAAATCCGGGTACGGGTGGACGGATCGGCGCCGGAGGTTCTTGCTGTCCTGCAATCCATCCCGGATGTCGCGTCGGTTTCGATGCCGGAAACCGGGACGTATCTGGTTGACGCCGA
>DASQVN010000697.1:0-4148 GCA_035640755.1 Rhodopila sp. | reverse complement strand
TTGAGGCCGGCGGCTGGTTCCCTGCGTTTTCATTACCGCGCCTGGAACGCCAGCCGAACCGGGACGGCGCGATACCAGTCGAGCGTGTGGCCGGCCGGGCCGGCCGTGGCGCCGCCGGCCGGTGCCGCGGCGGCCTGCAGCGGGATGATCCGCGCCCGCACCGTGTGCAGCGGCGTGGGCAGGGCGGGGCCGCGGACCGTCGCGGCCCAGGCGGCGGCGAGCGACATCATGCGGGGGGGCTCGTTCGGCTGACGCTGCTCCTCGGGCAGGGCGGCATAGACGCGGCGTTGATAATCCTCGCCGAGTTCGGGCGTGGCGGAATGATACCAGGCGACCGCCTTCTGCCAGGAGCCGGTCTTCTCATACAGCTGCATCAGGAAGCGGGCGCCGTAGTCGGCATTGGCGGCGGGGTCGAAGGCCTGCTCCATGGAGGCGAAGGCGTCGGGGTGCATCGTCAGGCTGATCTGCATGCAGCCGACGTCGATCGAGCGGCTCACGTTCGGGCGCATGGTGCGGGCGGCGGCAATGGCCTGGGTCTTGGTCTCGTAAAAGCTGCCCTGGCCGTCCATGTTGATGGTCCAGGGCCAGGGATTGAAGGTGTCGGTCGCGGGGTCGCGCCGGCCGCTCTCGACGCGGGCGATCGCGGCAAGCAGGTGATTGGGGATGCCGTGCGCCTTCTCGGCCACGGCGATGGCCTGGCGGCAGGCCTGGGCCGCGGCGGGGTCGGGGGCCTGGTCCGGCACCGCGAACGCGGCGGTGGGGACGAGCCAAGCCACCAGAGGAGCCAGCAGGGTGAGACAGGCGTGCCGTTTCATGGCCCCGGGTTTACCGGGCAAAGATGAACAAATGGTTGACGCCGGTTGGCGGGGAGGTGCGTTCGCGTGCGGCGACGCGGTGGGCTATAAGGCGGCGGCCAGGGAGCCAGGAGAAAGGACAGACCGATGGCCACAGGGCGTTGGGACAAGACGCGGCTGCCGTCCCGCCATGTAACGGTGGGAGCCGACCGCGCGCCGCACCGCAGCTACTACTACGCGATGGGGCTGACCGAGGCGGAGATCGACCAGCCCTTCGTCGGCGTCGCCACCTGCTGGAACGAGGCGGCGCCGTGCAACATCGCGCTCAGCCGCCAGGCGCAGTCGGTGAAGAAGGGCGTCGCGGATGAAGGTGGCACCCCACGGGAGTTCACCACCATCACCGTCACCGACGGTATCGCCATGGGACACCAGGGAATGAAGTCGTCCCTGGTATCGCGCGACCTGATTGCCGACAGCGTCGAGCTGACGGTGCGCGGGCATTGCTACGACGCGCTGGTGGGGCTGGCCGGCTGTGACAAGTCGCTGCCGGGCATGATGATGGCGATGCTGCGGCTCAATGTGCCGTCGGTGTTCATGTATGGCGGCTCCATCCTGCCGGGGAAGTTCCGCGGGCGGGACGTGACCGTGGTGGATGTGTTCGAGGCGGTGGGCCAGCACGCGGCGGGCACGATGAGCGATGCGGAGCTGCATGAGCTGGAGTGTGTCGCGTGCCCCTCGGCCGGGGCGTGCGGCGGGCAGTTCACCGCCAACACGATGGCGACGGTGTCGGAGGCGATCGGGCTGGCGCTGCCGGGATCGGCCGGCTCACCCGCGCCGTACGAGGAGCGGGACCGGTTCGCGCTGGAATCCGGCCGAGCGGTGATGCACCTGGTCGAGCACCGTATCCGCCCGCGCGACATCGTCACGCGCAAGGCGCTGGAGAACGCGGCGGTGGTGGTCGGCGCGACGGGCGGCTCGACCAATGCGGGCCTCCATTTGCCGGCGATCGCGCATGAGGCGGGCATCCGCTTCACCATGGACGACGTGGTGGAGATCATGCGGCGCACGCCCTACATCGCCGACTTGAAGCCGGGCGGGAAATACGTCGCGCTGGATGTGCACCGCGTCGGCGGCATTCCGGTGATCATCAAGGCGCTGCTGGATGGCGGGCTGCTGCACGGCGACTGCCTGACGGTCTCCGGCAGGACGTTGGCCGAGAACCACAAGGATGTGGTGTTCCCGGCCGACCAGGACGTGATCTATCCGGTATCACGGCCGATCTCCTCGACCGGCGGGGTGGTCGGACTGAAAGGCAGCCTGGCGCCGGATGGGGCGATCGTGAAGATCGCCGGGCTGCACAGCCTGCGCTTCGAGGGTTCGGCGCTGTGCTTCGACTCCGAGGAGGACGCGTTCGCCGCCGTGCAGGCGCGGGCGTACAAGGCGGGGGACGTGATCGTCATCCGCTATGAGGGGCCGAAGGGCGGACCTGGAATGCGCGAGATGCTGTCCACCACCAGCGCGATCTATGGCCAGGGTATGGGGGAGCAGGTGGCGCTGATCACCGATGGGCGGTTCTCGGGCGCGACGCGCGGATTCTGCGTCGGCCATGTCGGGCCGGAGGCCGCGGTGGGCGGGCCGATCGCGCTGCTGCGCAATGGCGACCGGATCGTCATCGACGCGGCGCAGGGGCGGATCGACGTGATGGTGCCGGAGGCCGAACTGGCGGAGCGGCGCAAGGCATGGCAGCCGCGGCGGACCGACTACAATGCGGGCGCGATCTGGAAATACGCGCAGCTTGTCGGGCCGGCGCACCTGGGGGCGGTGACACACCCGGGCGCCGGGGCGGAGAGCCGCTGTTATGCCGACATATGAGGCATATATGACGCGATACGTTACAATACGGGAAGCAGGGTAACGGGCATCCGTGGCACTGCCTCCGTACCGTTGGTGGAGCGAGCGTCATGAAGTGGGTTGTGATCGGGGCATCGGTTCTGGCGATCGGGATCGGGCAGGCGAACGCGCAGCCGCCGCCCGGCTATGCGCCGATTCCGCCGCCGCGCTATGAAGCGGTGCCGCCGCCGCCAGGGTCGCGGATGGTCTGGGAGCCGGGGCACTGGCAATGGGATGGCCGCCAGTATGTCTGGATCGGCGGGCATTACATCGAGCGGCACCAGCGTCCGATGCGCTGGGTCGAGGGGCGCTGGGTGTGGCGCGGCGGGCACTGGGTCTGGGTGCCGGCGCACTGGGGTTAGTGGTTGATCTGCGGAGCTGCTTCACGTTCTCGCACGTTCCGCGATCACGCTGTGGCTCCTTGTGTGAGCGCGCAATTCACGTGTTCTGACGGGCCCGCCGCAAACGATCACGCGCTAGGAAAGCTCGATCAGCACCGGGACGTGGTCGGAGGGCTGGGGCTGATCGCGTTCCGCCTTCTCAGGGGCGGCCGCGATCAGCCGCTCCGCCACCGTCGGCGAGAGCAGGGCATGATCGATGCGCAGGCCGAGGTCGCGCTGCCAGGCGCCGGCCTGGTAGTCCCAGAACGTGTAGATGTGGCCGTGCGGGTGGATGGCGCGCACGGCATCCGTCAGGCCCATCCAGATCATTCGCCGGAACCGTGCTCGGCTTTCCGGGCGGGCGAGGGCGTCGTCGGGCGACAGGGCGCCGGGGGCGAAATCATCATCGGTGGGGCAGACATTGAAGTCGCCGGTGATGACCATCGGCCGGTCGTCATCCAGCAGCACCTGGGCGCGTTCGGCCAGCCGGTCCATCCAGGCGAGCTTGTAGGCGAAACCGGCCTCGCCGCCGGAGTTGCCGTTCGGCAGATAGATGCCGATCAGGGTCATGCCGGCGGCCTCGATCTCCAGATACCGTGCCTGGGCGTCGTCGCCCGGCAGGCCGGGCAGGGCGCGGTGCGTGACCGTGAAGGGGATGCGCGAGAGCACGGCGACGCCGTTGTAGGATTTCTGCCCGACGGCCTCGGACATGTAGCCCATGGCCTGGAACGTGAGGGCCGGGAAGGCGGCGGCCTCGCACTTGATTTCCTGCAGGAACAGGATTTCGGGCTGGACGCGTTCGAGCCAGCGCTTCACGTGGCCCTCCCGCTGGCGGATGGAGTTGACGTTCCAGGTGGCGATCTTCATGGCGCGCACCCTGCCGCGCGGCGGGGCGGCGGGCAAGCGCGGGATGGGCGGCTGCCTTGCCGGCCTGCGCCCGCGGTAGCACACTGCTTGCCGTAGCGTCAGAGGACGGGAGCATGGCGATCGAGCTTTATACCTGGAACACACCGAATGGCCGGAAGATCAGTGTCGCGCTGGAGGAGATGGGGCTGCCGTATAACGTCCATCCGGTGAACATCTC
>DASQVN010000696.1:0-2392 GCA_035640755.1 Rhodopila sp. | reverse complement strand
TCTTGCCGTCCTGGTCATAGGTTGACCCGTCCGGCAGCCGCAGCCTTACGGCGACCGCGTTCATGCCACCTTTGTCCGCATAGCGCCGCTGCAACTCGCTTTGCACCCGTGAAGAGATTGGAAAAACGACATACATCGGGTCCTGGCTGACGATCGTTGCCAAGGAGCCCGAGCTCGGCGACACCACATTCCCGGCCGTGACGCTGGTCCGGCTGATCTTACCGGCCACCGGGGCCCGGATTTCGGTGTATTCCAGGTTGATCTGCGCCTGTCGCAACTGTGCCTGGGCAGACAGCACCTGGGCCGCAAACGACCGCTGGTTCGCGATCGCGTCATCAACGTTGGAACGTTGGCCTGCCGGCGTTCCCAGCAGCGACTGGGCGCGCGATAGCTGGATGTTGGCATTCGCCAGCTTGGCCGAGGCCTCGGCCACAGCCGCCTCCTGCTGCTGCACCGCCGCCTCAAACGGCGCACGTTCGAGCCGGTACAGCAGGTCCCCTTGCTTGACCTCGGCACCTTCGGTAAACAGGCGCTGCTCCAGGTACGCCGTGACGCGCGCCGTGACCGCCACGCGGTCGATCGCCTGCACACGCCCGATGAACTCGGACGTTTCAGTGATTGCAGTTTGCTGTGCGCGCACGATCCCGACGGAAGGCGGTCCGCCGGGCGCCTGTGCGAAACCGCCGCTCGCCCCGGCCAGCACAAGACCAACGGCGAGAACAAGACCAAGGCCACCAACGCGCATCAACGGTATCTCATTCGGTTTGGAGCGCCTGGACGGCGCCGCGGGAAGTTACTGGAAATCCAGGATCCGGCAACAGGCCGATACTGGTACAGGAAAGCAGCGGCTTCCGCCGCAAATCTGAGCGCTGCGGCGGATACCTGCCCGGTCCAGGACCCGACGATCACATGATCATCGTGTCCCGCACCTCTTCTTCGATTGCGTCCAGCATCCTGGCAACAAAATAGCGCGGGATGTTGTTTCCGATGAACACAAAGCGCGTCGTGCGGTCGTCTGTCGGCCACCGGTCCAGGAACTCGGGTGCGCTCATGACATGGTGCACCCCGTGAATCACTGCAGGTTGGCCCGGCATCTCCTCGATTCCGATCAGCCCCTTCAGCCGCAGTAGCCTCGGCCCGCAATGCTCTGCAATTGCCTCCAGCAGGAGGGTCAGTGCGAGCGCCGGGATCGGACGGTCCCGCACCAGCGTGAACGTCTCAATGTCCGAGTGTCCGGCGAATGATGCCTCCGCTGCCACACGGAGCCGATCGGAAGGCGTCCGCCCGAACAGGGTTCCGATCGCGGCATCACGCACAGGCAGCATGGCTGCGCCCGAATTCAGGCGTCGGATCGCCCCCTGCAGTGCCGCCGAGAGCGGCGTTACATCCTGCTTGCTGACCAGGATCACGTCGGCCAGTGCCATCTGAATTCGCGCCTCGGCATGATCCGCCAGGTTCCGCTCGCCATGCACCGCATCCGCGATCGTCAGCACGGTATCGATGCGATGGCTGTCCGCCACCTGCTGGTCGGTCATCATCGCTTGCAGCATGGGACCCGGATTTGCCAGGCCCGAGGTCTCGATCAACACCCGATCGAACCCCACATCGCCGCGTATGCGCCGAGCCTCAAGCTCCAGCAGTGTTCGTGCAAGGTCCGTCTGCACGGCGCAGCACAGGCACCCGGTGTTGAGCGTCAGCACGCTGTCATCGCTGCTGGTGATCAGTTCATGATCGAGGCTGATCTCCCCGAACTCATTCACAATCACCGCGGTCCGGCCGAATCCGGGCTCCGTCAGTACCCGCCTGATAAAGCTGGTCTTGCCGCTGCCCAGAAAGCCCGTGACGACCGAAACCGGGATCAAGCTCCCAACTCTCCGTCAGGATAAGCGCTCGGATAGAAAATCTGCTTCTGTTGCCACGGCGCTTTCGTCATCGCCGGCTTGACCTAACCATCTACGCTTCAACGGCGCGGCTCTCAGCACCTGATGTTAGGATCCTAAACTACCCGCCCCGACTCGGCCTCCATCAGGTGCACCTGGTTCAGATCCGCCGTCAGCGGCAGCATCTCCCCAGGCGCCGCGTGAGTCGCAGGATCGACACGGGCGCACACCGGCACACCATCGACAAAGAAGTGGACCATGGTCTCCATGCCCATCGGCTCCACGACGTCAACCGGCAGATCGACCCGGAACCAGTTCGGCCTCCCCTGTTCGTGGTATTCGAACAGGTGCTCCGGCCGTAGCCCGAGGATCATGTTCTGGCCCTTGTACCGCCCGTACCGGTCAGCCCGCGAAGGCGGAACCGGCAACACAATCTGGTCCGTCACCCGCACGCACAACCCGCCATTCGGCCCGTCCTGAACGCGGCAAGGCAGGAAGTTCATGGCGGGAGA
>DASQVN010000695.1:0-8607 GCA_035640755.1 Rhodopila sp. | reverse complement strand
GCCGCGCAGCCTCACGCTTCTGCTCTTCCAGGGCGCGTTGGCGAGCGGCGAGTTCGGTCGCCGTCAGGGCGCGCGTGCCCGGTGCCGGGCGCGCTGGCTGTGCGGTGGGACGCGGCGGCGTCGGCGCCCCCGTGGGCACCGGAGTCGGCGCGCCTGCGGCAGCCGACGGGCTCGCCGGCTTGCCGCCGCCGCGGCTTTTCCTCACCTCAACCTGCACAACCTTTGACCGGCCATGACTGAAGCTTTGCCGGGTGGTTCCGGCATCAACGGTCCGGCCCAGTTCCAACCGCCCTGCCGGACGCAGGGAAAGCCGTCCCTTGCCGCCGTCCTGATCGTTGCTTTCGCTCATGCTTTATCCGTTGGCACCCGCTTTATCGTTCACCGGAGCATGGCTCTGCTCCGCGGTCCGTTCGGACCCCATGGTCCTTCCGGACCTCGTTCTCAACCCGGCCAGCCGGCCCGCTTCCATGACGAGCGCGTCAGCCAGTTTTCCTGGCGCAACCGCTATGTGCACCAGATAGTCGCGTCCGAACACCCGGCCCAGGGCCTCACCCGGCAGCGGATCGATAATTTCCAGTTCCGCCGCCAGCCCCGACCGAATGCGCATCTTTTCCGCCGGGCTTCCGTCCGCTGCCTGCACCAGCAGCCGAGCGCGGCGGGCCTGCAGCATCTCCCGCGCCTTTTCGTAGCCGGCCACAGCCTGACCGGCGCGGCGCGCCAGACCCAGAAACTCGGTAATTCGGCGGGCCAGAGCCGCCTGAAGAGTTGCGGAGAGGTCAGGTGGCACCGTGACCGGACCGCGGGCTGCCCTGGCAAACGCCCGCGCGAGATTGCGTAACGCCGTATCGTCACCAGGGCTTATATCTAGCACATCGCCGGACGCACTCAACCACATTCCCCGTCCGGGCAGCCGTGCAGCCAAGTCGGGCACGAGCTGCCGGCCGGGGCCGATAACGAAGCGGATCATCCGCTCCTTCGGCAGGCGTTCGCGCGTGACGACGCAGCGGCGCAGCGGGCCGGTTTCCGGCTCCGCCGTGTCGTCGATGTCCGGCTGCAGATCCAGAACAGGCAGTTCAGTCGTGGCCAACCTCCTGCGACGATGTCTCCGGCGACGATGCCGCCTGGGGCGCTTCCTCGCCTTCAAACCAATGGGCGCGGGCCGCCATGATCACGTCGTTGGCTGTGTTCTCGTCCATCGCGTCCGCCCCGACGATCTCCACCAGTTCGTCCGAGGCAAGGTCAGCCAGGTCATCCAGTGTCTTCACGCCCTTCTCACCCAGGGCAACCAGCATGGCCGGGGTCAACACCTCGATCGAGGCGACCTCATCCGTCACGCCCAGTTCGATGCGCTTCTCGTTCAGCTCGTCGTTCCTGCGGTCCAGGTATTCCTGGGCGCGGCGTACGAGTTCATCGGCGACGTTGTCGTCAAAGCCCTCGATCGCGGCGACTTCCTCGACCGGCGTATAGGCCAGTTCCTCGACGGTCGTGAAGCCCTCGGTCACCAGAAGGCCGGCGATCATGTCGTCAACATCCAGCGCGTCCACGAACAGGCCGGAGCGGCGACGGAATTCCTCCTGCCGACGCTCGGATTCCTCCGCCTCGGTCAGGATGTCGATGTCCCAGCGCGTGAGCTGGGAGGCAAGACGCACGTTCTGGCCGCGCCGGCCGATGGCGAGCGAGAGCTGTTCATCGGGCACGACGACCTCGACCCGGCCGGCTTCCTCATCCAGCACGACCTTGGTGACTTCGGCAGGGGCGAGCGCGTTGACCACGAAGGTGGCGGCCTGGCTGCTCCAGGGAATGATGTCGATCTTCTCGCCCTGCAATTCCTGCACCACGGCCTGGACGCGCGAGCCGCGCATGCCGACGCAGGCGCCGACCGGGTCGATGGAGGAGTCGCGGCTGATCACCGCCATCTTGGCGCGCGAGCCGGGGTCGCGGGCAACCGCCTTGATCTCGATGATGCCGTCGTAGATTTCCGGCACTTCCTGGGCGAACAGCTTGGCGAGGAAGCCGGGATGCGTACGGCTCAGGAAGATCTGCGGGCCGCGCGGTTCCTCACGCACATCGTAGATATAGGCCCGGACGCGATCGCCGTTGCGGAAGCTTTCGCGGGCAATCAACTCGTCGCGACGGAGCAAGGCTTCGGCCTTGCCGAGCTCGACCATGAGGTTGCCGTATTCGGTGCGCTTGACGACGCCGTTGACGATCTCGCCGACGCGGTCCTTGAATTCCTCATACTGCCGCCTGCGTTCATACTCGCGGACGCGCTGGACGATGACCTGCTTCGCGGTCTGCGCCGGGATGCGGCCGAAATCGATCGGCGGCAGCGGATCGACGATGAAGTCGCCGACCGTCTTGTCGGGAAACAGCTTGGCCGCAACGGCGGCGGAAATCTGGGTTTCCTCGTTCTCGACATTCTCGACGATCTCGGTCCAGCGCGACAGGCGGACGTCCCCTGTCTTGCGGTCGATCGTTGCGCGGATATCCTTTTCATGCCCGTACTTGGCGCGGCCGGCCTTCTGGATGGCCTGCTCCATCGCCTCGAGCACTTCCTCGCGCTCGATGTTCTTTTCCCGGGCGACCGAGTCGGCGACCAGCAGCAGCTCCGGGCGGGCAATAGCAGTGTCCATGGCGACCTCTGGTTTCAGTTAGGTCTTGGCGGCGAAGCCGTGGCTTCAATCAGCGCATCCGTCAAGACGAGTTTCGCTTTGCGAATTTCAGTAAGTGGCAGCACGACTTCGGTTCCGTCGTCCAGGCGCATGCGCGCGGCCGTCTCGTCCGCGCCGAGGACGATGTCCGAGAAGCGCCTACGGCCGTTCTGCGGTACATAGGTTTCCGCCCGCGCCTGATGGCCGGTAAAGCGGTTCCAGTCCTTGACGCGGGTCAGCGGCCGATCGATCCCGGCGGAGCTGACCTCCAGCGTCCAGGCGCCGGGGATCGGGTCCTCGACATCGATCGCGGCACTCAGGTCGTGGCTGATCCGCTCACAGTCGTCGATCGAGATCTGGCTGCCATCGGCGCGGTCGGCCATGATCTGCACAGTGGGCCGGTCAGGGCCCAGTATCGCGACGCGGACAAGTTCAAAGCCCATAAGCTCCAGCCGCGGCGCGATCAGTGCAGCCAGTTTGGCTTCCAGGCCTGTGTGGCGGGCCTCGCCTGTATGGTGTGCGTCGCTTCTGTGGTGAGTGTCGTTTCCGTCCAACAAATGTCCCCAAATGAAAAAGAGGCGGCCCGTGAAGGCCACCCCCGTCAAACAGCGGAGAATGATTTCGCTGTAAAATAGCCTGCATACGGCGTGAATGCAAGGGTTGGTACCTTATTAACCTTTTCCGCGCATGCTGGCAGGCATGAAACGCCCTGGCATGAAACGCCTGGACTGCCTGGATGGGCTGCGCGGCCTGCTCGCACTCTATGTGCTGCTGGGGCACATGGCGCCGTTCGCCGTGCTGCCGGGCTGGCTCCAGTCGGCCGTGTCGCATGGCGCCGCTGCCGTGGACCTGTTCTTCGTACTCAGCGGCCTGGTGATCGTGCAGTCGCTCGACCGCTGGCGCGGGCAGGCTCGGCCGTTCCTGATCGCGCGCGCGGCCCGGATCTTTCCGGTGTTCCTGCCGGTGTTTGCTCTGTCGGTGATGATCCAACCGCTCTCCTGCGGGTTTGAACGGATGCCGTGGCTGGCGTGGGACAGTCCAGCGCACAGCATCTGCGTCAGCGGCTGGCCGGCCCACTGGCCGGCTGAGATCGCCGCGCACCTGACCATGACGCATGGGCTGTTCCCGGACGCCGTGCTGCCGGATGTGTGGATCAGCTTTCTGGGTGCAGCGTGGAGCCTGTCCACCGAATGGCAGTTCTACATCCTCGCTCTGTGGGTGCGCGACCGTGACTGGCTGATCAGGCTCCTGCTGGCGATGGCAGTGGCGGGTTCGGTGTGGCGCCTGGCCGGGCCGGAGGCATGGCAGTTCAGCCGAGGGTTTCTGCCGAACCAGGCGCAGTTCTTTGCCCTGGGAGCGGCAAGCGTCGGCGTGGTGCTGCGGGAGCCTGGGGCAGCGCGGCGGTTTGCTCTGGTGCTGGCCGGAGCGGTGGCGATCTGCGCCACGCACGGGACCTTCGGCAAGCTGTTGCCCCCGCTCGCCTGGGCTGCATGTCTGGGTGCACAGCTCGGCGCACTGCATGGCCTCCATGGCGGCGTGCTGGGCCTGCTGCGTGGGTTCCTGCGGCTGCGCGTCTGCACCTACCTGGGGGCGATCTCATACTGCGTCTATCTGGTGAATGAGCCGGTGCACAAGCTGCTTGGCGGGCCGGTGGCCTGGCTGGCCGGGCAGGATGGCGGTGTCTTCAGCGTGGTGTGGATTCCCGTGGCGATCGGATTGCCGTTGGCGGTTTCGGCAGTACTGCACGCCGTGCTGGAGCAACCTGCATTGCGCTGGGCGCGGGCCGTGGCGGCTGGAGTTTCCACGGCGCGCTGACATCCGGCACGTGCGCCGCGGACCCTCCGCGACGCCCGGTGCCTGTGCAAACGCCCGGTGCCTGTGCAGCGGAGTGCACGCAGTCTATAGAATGCAGGCGATGAAACCTCCGCACAACAACCGCCCTGGCGGATCATCCCGCCCCCCGTCCGACCGCGGCCCGTTCCGGGGCGGCGGACCGAACCGCCCGCCCGGGCCTGGTCGCGGACCTCGGACGGAACAGCGCTCGCCCCAGGGCGGGGAGGCCGGGCACCGCGACCAGACGCCGCGGCACGGCGGCGGCTTTGGCGGCGGTGGCCACGGGGGTAGCCATGGGGGCGGTGGTGGATTTCAGCCGCGTGGCCAGCCGCACCGCGGCCATGCCGGGCCGCCGCGGCACGCACCGGAGGCGCCGAGAGGCACGGTCTGGCTCTATGGCCATCATGCCGTCGCGGCCGCGCTGGCGAACCGGGCGCGCCGCCTCCGGCGCCTGCTGCTGACCGAGGAAGCCGAAGCCGCGATCGGCCGGCACCTCGCGCCGCCCTGGGCACTGACGCCGGAGCGGGTCGATCGCGGGCGGCTCGATCACCTCCTGGGTCGTGATATCGTCCACCAGGGGGCTGCGCTGCTGGCTGACCCGCTGGCGCCCCCCAGCCTGCAATCGGTGCTGGACAAGCCGGGCACGATCATCGTGCTGGACCAGATAACCGATCCGCGGAATGTCGGCGCCATCATGCGTTCGGCAGCCGCGTTCGGCGCCGCGGCCGTGATCACGCAGGACCGCAACGCTCCCGAGGAAACCGGCGCCCTGGCAAAGGCTGCATCGGGCGCCCTGGAAACCATCCCGCTGCTGCGGGCGGTCAACATCGCGCGCACCATCATCGCGTTGAAGGCGGCGCACATCTGGTGCATCGGCCTGGACGCTGCCGGCAAGCCGCTGTCCGGCCCCGAATTTGCCGACCGCCGGGTGGCGCTCGTGTTGGGGAACGAGGGCGAGGGCCTGCGGCGCCTGACTCGCGAGACCTGCGACGAGATCGCCGGGCTGACGATCAAGGGCGCGGTCGAGAGCCTGAACGTCTCGGCTGCGGCCGCGATCGCCCTCTACGAGCTGTCGCACCGATGAGCTTCGATCCGCTGCCTGCCGCCCGGGAACTGCTGCGCATACGGCGGGAGCGCGGAATCCTGGAGCGGCTCGATCCGCGCATCGCGCCATCGAATGACGTTCAGGGCGCAGCCGTGCAGCATGCGCTGGCTCGGCTGGTCGGGGCCGATCCGCCCGCGGGGTTCAAGATCGGTGCGACCGGGCGGCGCATGCAGGCCTATCTGGGCATCGCTGCGCCGATCGCCGGATTCATGCGGGCCGAGGACGTTCATCACCGGGAGGCTGAGCTCCGTTTCGTTGACCATGTGGGTCCGGGCGTCGAATGCGAGGTCGCCGTACGGCTGGCACGCGACCTGGCGCCGGCCCCCTGTTCTCGCGACGAGGCGCTCGCCGCGGTCGGCGAGCTTGTCGCCGGGATCGAGCTGGTGGAGAACCGCTACGGCGACCTGAAGGCACTTGGGACACCGGTGTTGACCGCAGACCAGATGTACCATGCAGCGGCGGTCGTCGGCGCAACTGATGCGAATTGGCGCAGCCTCGATGTCGGGGCGCTGCGCGGCCGCATCACGATCGCGGACGGCGCTTCGGATGCGGGGACGACCGGTGACCTGCTGGGTGATCCGCTGAACGGGCTGGCGTGGTTGGCCGGTTCGCCGCTGGCGGCGGCATTCGGCGGGCTGAAGGCCGGCCAGGTGATCATGCTGGGTAGTGTGACCCCACCGATCTGGCTGAGCGGCCCCGCGCATGTGACAGTCATGTTCCCGCCATTGCCGCCGGTGACGTTGCGGCTTGTGTGACTCACCGACGATGGTCGCCATGGTTGCTGGGCATGCCACGCTTGGCAGCGGCCGGCGCTTGGCAGGGCGCTAAAGGATCTTGCCCTCGAACGGCGGCCGAAGATCGGGGGCGTCGAACTCGATCACCCAGAGATCGGGATCGAAGCGCACCTGCCGGGCGATATAGGCGTCCACGGCGTCCTGATCGACCGGTGCGGGGCCGGTGGCGCGCATCCAGGCGAGCTCGCCTTCGGCGGAGCGCATCTGGGACAGGACGCACATTTCGTCACGATGGCGCAGGACCACCAGGATGCCGCCGGCATCCGGGTCGCCCTTGCGCAGCACCATGCCTGGGCGGCCGTCGCGGTCGCCCAGGCGCAGAGCCATGCTGACCCATAGCCCGGCCTTGACCCTGGGGCCGCTCACTTCCCGATAATGCGGCGGGCGATGGCCATGCGGTGCACCTCGGAGGGGCCTTCATAGACGCGCATGGTGCGCACCTTCTGCATCATGAGCTGCAGCGGCAGTTCCTTGGCCACGCCCATGGCGCCGAACGACTGGATGGCGTGGTCGATGATCTCGGTGGCCATTTCGGTGCCGTACAGCTTCACCATCGAGGCCTCCTGCCGGATCTCCTGGCCGGCGTCGGCCTTGGCGGCGGCGTCATAGACCATCAGGCGGCAGGCGTGGATCTTCACGGCAGCATCGGCGATCCACCATTGGATCGCCTGCCGGTCCGCCAGCCGCTGGCCGAAGGTGACGCGCTGCTTGGTGTGCTCCACCATCATGTCGAGCGCGCGGCGGGACATGCCAACGCACCAGGCGCCCATCTGGATGCGCCGGACGTTCAGGCGGAGCTGCATCGGCGCGAACCCCTTCCCTTCCACGCCGAGGAGCCGGGTGGCGGGAACGCGGCAGTCCTCGAACACCAGCTCGTAGGTGCGCTGGCCGCCGAGCATGGGGATTTCGCGCTCGATGATGAAGCCAGGGGTGCCGCGCTCGACAATGAAGGCGGTGATGCCTTCCTGGCGCTTGCCCTCACCGGTGCGGGCCATGACGATGACGAAATCAGCCTGCGGCACGCGGCTGACCCAGATCTTGCGGCCGTTGATCACCCAGTCATCGCCGTCGCGCACGGCGCGGGTGGTCATGCCTGCGGGGTCGCCGCCAGCCCCGGGCTCGGAGATGGCGATGGCCGAATGGGCTTCGCCCCGGGCATACGGGTCGAGGTATTTGCGCTTCTGCTCGTCGCTGGCGACGGCGATCAGCATGTGCAGGTTGGGGCTGTCCGGCGGGAAGGTGAAGGGCACGCAGGTGCGGCCCTGTTCCTCATAGACCCCCATCAGCGCGGTGTAGGGCAGGTTGGCACCGCCGAATTCCTCGGGCACATCCAGGCCCCACAGGCCGAGTTCCTTGCACTTGGCGAGGATCTTTTCCTCCTGCTCAGGCGGCAGGCTGGATTTCTGGCCGGACATCTCGCGTTCCAAAGTGAGCTTCTCCAGGGGGATGAGCTCACGGTCGATGAACTTGGCGACCATGTCCTGGAGCATGCGGTGCTCTTCTGGAAGCTCGAACATCTTACCCTGACTCCGTCTTGCAGCGCGCAAGGTGCATACGCTTCGATCGGCCGAGACGCAAATTGGTCGCGGCTTGCCACTCATCCTGTCAGGCGCCGTATGGCGGCGCCTTGCATGCTCCTTTCTGTGTGCGTGAACGCGCGTTGTATCTTTCAGGGCGACGTGTGCTGGATCCCTGGGCACCAGATGATTGGCAACGTGCTTGGCAACCACTCGTTAACTTCTGGACTTTATAATGGCCCCGCTCCTGTAGCCCTGATGATGGGGCCAGTGGGAATGTATTTCACGCCGGCATGGCGAGCGGACAAGTGAAAGGTATTTTCCAATCTACTTCTGAAATAACCATTTCAATTTGTATGCTCCAAAAAGACGCCGCATGCCGGTAAATAATTTTACAGTAATCGAATCGGACTATGGCAAGTTTATTGTCAACCGCCATTGCTCCTATCAGGCGGAGCACCTGATCAAGACGGGCCGCCCCCACATCCGGCCTGAGCTCAACAATATTCTCGCTCTGATCAGTCATCTTCCGGACAACTGCATCGCCGTCGACGCGGGAGCCAACGTTGGCCTGATTGCCATCCCCGTCGCGCAGTCGGTGGCTGCGCGGAATGGGATGGTCCACGCCTTCGAAGCGCAGCGGATGATGCACTACGCACTATGCGGCAGCGCTGCGCTGAACGATCTGGAAAATCTCATTATCTACA
>DASQVN010000694.1:0-4221 GCA_035640755.1 Rhodopila sp. | reverse complement strand
TTTCTGGCGGCCCGCCGGGCGAAGGCGCAGGCCTTCCCGTCGCGCCCGATCCGCCTGGTGATCCCCTATCCTGCCGGAGGCACCACGGACGTGATGGCCCGCGCGCTGCAAGGCCCGCTGCAGCAGGCCTTCAACCAGCCGGTCGTCATCGACAACCGTGGCGGCGGCGCGGGCGCGATCGGCATGAATGAGGTCGCCCATGCTGCGCCAGATGGCCGCACCCTGGTCATCAGCAACATCGGCCCGACCAGCATCCTGCCCGCGCTGCAGCCGAATGTCGGCTATGACGGGCTGTCAAGCTTCGAGCCGATCTCGTTGATCTCCACCGCGCCGCTCGTCGTGGTCGTGCATCCATCCGTGCCTGCCACGGACCTCGCCGGCTTCATCCGCTATGCACGTTCGCAGCCGGGCAAGCTCTCCTACGCTTCTGCCGGGGTCGGATCACTGGGCCATCTCAGCAGCGTCCTGTTCACCCGCATGGCCGGGATCGAGGCGGTGCATGTGCCCTATCGCGGCCAGGCGGCAACCAGCACCGCGGTGATGGCCGGCGAGACCCAATTCCTGATCAGCACCTCCTCTTCAGCCATGTCGCAGCTCATCGGCGAGGACAAGCTCAGGCTGCTTGCCGTGACGACGCCGGAGCCGTCATCCCTGCTGCCCGGCGTGCCGGGAATGCGCGACGTGCTGCCGGGCTATTCGGTGGCGATCTGGTTCGGCCTGCTGGCGCCGGCGCGTAGCCCGGCGCCTGTGGTGCAGGCGCTGAACCGGGTGGTGGTGGAAGCGCTCGCGGCGCCGGACATCGATCAGCAATTTCGCCGCTTCGGGCAACTCGCGGGCGGCAGCTCGCCGGAAGTCTTGCGGCGGGAGATTACGGCAGAAATCCAAAAGTGGCGGAAGCTTATCGAAGAGGCAGGGATCAGGCAGGAATGACTCTCTGGCCGACATGCCTCCGATGAAAGCGCCTTGTCAGCGCTTGCGCCAAACCTGGCGGCATGAGATGCGTGGCGAGTTCGGCCGATGCGGCCTGGAAAATGGCGAGCGCACGGCCGCACGACGGAGGTGGAGCAGGCGACGGCTTCTGGTGGAGACCTGCTGGTGTGGCGGCTCCGGAGCCGGAGGAGGTCGCGCAGCCCGTCGTAGCTGCCGCAGAAGCGCACAGAAGGGGCCTCAATGCCGCTCCAGGCTGCAGCACTCAGGGCTAGAGCATTTTCCGTTCACATGCGTTCACGGTAAATGCTCTATCTCGTTGTTTGCAGAGCAGATTCACGCCTCCGGGCGATACCGCACTACGGCGATCTGCTCTAAGGCGCGGGCTGATCGCGAAGGACTAGGGCAGGGCCTTCAGGAATGCCCTGACGACCATTGCCGAGTTGTCGGATGCAAGTTGTTTAAAGATCTCCTCTTCATTTGGGCCATGGCCGCCGCCGGCGAGATCGGACAGGCTGCGAAAGGCGATGAACGGCACTCGGTTAACGTAGGCGACGTGTGCCACTGCGGCACTCTCCATGTCGACAGCAGCTGCACGGAAGGTACGAAAGACGTACTCACGAAATCCTGCATTGTCCACGAACGACGGCCCGGACGCTCCGTTGCCCCCGACAAAGATCTTAGGGGTGTGTTGGAGGCACCTACCTTCAGCCGTGCAGGTATTCAATCGAACCGTGCTCGATATCTGCCGCGCGCGAGCCAGGAGTGCAGGATCGATCGGGAACCAGAACCTCCTCTCTGGATCCTGGTCTGGCCTCGCAATCTCTGCCGGCTGTGGGAACATCATGCCGTAGTTCGCAACCGACCGGTCGGCAAAGCCAGGCAAAACGTACCGACCATCCTGCTCGCGCGCGAAAATCGACTCCAGATACTCACTCCACTGTTCCGGGACGACCACATCTCCGATGCTGAGATTGGGATCGATGCCGCCTGCAATCCCGGAGAAGATCGCGCGTGTGACGGCGAAGCGGTCAAATGCAAGCTGGGTCGCCATGGCCGCATTCACCATGCTCACGCCGCTCAGGAATAGGAGGACTGGTTTCCCTTCAAGGTTGCCGGTTTCGAAATCAATCCCGTTTACTGTATATTTGTTGCGTTCCTCGAGTGCAGACCGTAGCAGTCGGATCTCGGGCTGATACGCTGAAATGACGGCGGTGCGCGGAGTGCGGTCGAGCACATCTCCAGCGGACGCGCTGAGAGCAAAAAACATCATGAATACGAGAATTGTGCCAGCCTTTACCACGAGCAGTTTGTTTATCTTTGCTTCCGGTATTTGGTAGCTCTGAGAGGCGGCACTGTTGCCCCGGGGCAGGGGAGTCGACATGGCAGACTGTCCTTGCTAAGGTCGTTGTCGTCGTTCAAATATACCAATGTACCTCGATAATCATACCGGTGCCGGACGCTTGTTCCTTGCCGGACCCGTGATTCACCTCGGCCCGATCCGGTTCCTCTCGCGACCCGGTCGGCTCAGGAAACTCGAATGGTGTCATTCGGAGGCATTCCTGTGACTTTCGACACCAAGCGGCTGAGCAGTGCGCCGAACGCGGTCGCGCCCGACGGTTCTGAAGTCCGTGTGCTGTGTCAGCTGGAGCGCGGCAGCCTGGCGCATTTCACGCTGCCACCGAAGGCCGTCGCCAGGGCGGTGGCGCACCGGACGGTCGAGGAGGTCTGGTACTTTGTTTCGGGTCATGGCCGCATGTGGCGGCAGTCAGGCGACTTCCAAGAAGTGGTTGAGGTTGGGCCCGGTGTGTCCATCACCATCCCTGTCGGTACATGCTTCCAGTTCCGCGCGGATAGCTATGAGCCGCTGGTGGCCATCGGTGCCACCATGCCTCCGTGGCCCGGCGAGAACGAGGCCTACCCGGTCGAGGGAGCTTGGCAGCCCACGGTGTGAGTGGCCTCGGTTCTTTTTCAGCCCGTTTGAGATGTCTTCGAGCGGGTAGGCGCTCGCAGCTGGGGTGGGCGATCCGGTGGAGGACTTGGTGCATGACGGTTGCCGCCCGGTCCTGGATTGTCTCCGCCACGGCCGCGGTGGCGGGAGAGCGGGGTGATGCGGCGCTCCCGTTCGGCATGCGCACCGGATTGGCGCGCGCCAGGTCGATGGCCGGGGTCAGGGCATCAGGCTTGGTGTCCCTCGGGCAGCCCTCCTTGCAGGTGAACCTCGCGGTGGCCGCGGCGCGAAGCGCCGGCCCATTGCCCGGCGTGATCCGATCGCGAGAGGGACCGCAGCGCACGCCGCAATTCCTCGGGATCGCATCCCGGCAGCCCGGCCTCGATCGCGGCATGAGTTCTGCGCCAGATCGGGAGTGCCGTGGCGAGCACGCTCCGGCCCTCGTCGGTGAGGCTCAGCAGGCGACTGCGCCGGTCGGCCGGATCGACCGCGATCGTCACCAGGCCGAGACGCTCAAGCGGCTTCACTGCGGCGGTCAGCGTCGTGCGGTCCATCGCCAGCAGTCTTGCGACGGGGCCGATGGCCGCAGGCTCGGGCCGGTTCAGGGCCATCAGCAACGAGAACTGCCCGTTGGTCAGGCCAACCGGCCGCAGCGCCTCGTCGAACCGCCGGGCGATCGCCCTGGCCGCACGCTGGATGTGCAGGCAGAGGCAGGTGTCGCGCACCTTCAAGGTGGTTGTGAACGGCACCCGCTTTGACATGGCCTAGATATGTTGATATCAACCTGGCCGTCAAGGCAGCGGAACGCTTGGCCCAGCAAAACGCCTGGCCCTGCAAGGGGGGGATCCAAGACAATGACCTACGTGGACGGGTTCGTGCTGGCGGTGCCCGCAGCCAATCGGGAAAGCTTCCGCAGGCATGCCGAAGCGGCCGCGCCCCTCTTCAAAGAGTTCGGCGCAACCCGAGTCGTCGAGTGCTGGGGCGACGACGTGCCCGATGGCAAGCTCACGGATTTCCGGCGCGCCGTGCAGGCCCGGGAGGACGAGGTCGTGGTGTTCAGCTGGATCGAGTATCCGTCCAGGGAGGTCCGCGACGCCGCGCATGAGCGGATGCGGACCGACCCGCGCATGCGCGCGATCGGCGAGCAGATGCCATTCGACGGCAAGCGCATGATCTTCGGCGGGTTCGCGCCGATCGTCGAGGTCTGAGCGACTGTGTTGTTTGTCAAGCGCCGCGGCGCGCGGAGATTGTCTTCCGTCGGCTGGCCCGGCTCAAGGCGGGCGCTGCGCGCCCCCGCCTGCGGCGGCTGCGGCCTTGACCCGGTCCATCCGCCGGCAGTCTGG
>DASQVN010000693.1:0-15319 GCA_035640755.1 Rhodopila sp. | reverse complement strand
CGGCCGTGACGACATCGACATTGAAGCCCTGGATCTTGCCGGCCGCCTTCAGATCCTCCGCCGCCTGCTTGGCACAGACGACCGAGGTCAGCCCGCCCGTATTGGTGTACGGACCGGACTGGTCATTCAGCACGCCGATCTTGATCGTCGGCGTCTGCGCGCGGGCTCTGCGGGCCAGCGGCAGCGTGGCGGCCGCTGCGGTGCTTGTCAGAACGAAACGGCGGGAAAGGTTCATTGGATACCTTCTTGAACGGGATTGGATACAACGTGGACTGGCCGTTTCCTGGTCTGGCTGTGTGACGTGCGTATCGGCGGACTGTGGTGCGGCAGCAGGCTTTGCTTTTCACCATGGAGAACACGGAGAGGGACGGAGCGCCACGAAGGACTGTTCCAATCCCCGTGCCCCTCCGTCGTCCTTCGTGCTCTCCGTGGTGAAAACAAACCCCTCTCCCCCGCACAAAGCCCACCAGGACCCTCTCACACACCCAAGTACTCGTGCAGCTTGTCCATGCTCGACTCAAGCATATGATTCGGAATCAAATCAACGATCTTGCCGTGTTCCATCACGTAGTGACGATCCGCCACCGTCTGCGCGAAACGGAAGTTCTGCTCGACCAGGAGCACGGTGAAGCCGCGCTGCTTGATCTCCCGGATCGTCCGCCCGATCTGCTGCACAATGACCGGCGCCAGGCCTTCGGTCGGCTCATCCAGCAGCAGCATCTTCGATCCCGTCCGCAGGATGCGCGCAATCGCCAGCATCTGCTGCTCGCCGCCCGAGAGCCGCGTGCCGTGCGCCGTGCGCGCCCGCTCCTTCAGGTTCGGGAACAGCGTATAGATCTCATCGACCGACAGCCCGCCCGGCTGCACCACCGGCGGCAGCATCAGGTTCTCGGTCACCGACAGCGAGCCGAAGATCGCCCGCTCCTCCGGGCAGATGGCGATGCCCGAGCGGGCGATCTCGTTCGACATCAGCTCGATCAGCTCGCGGCCGCGGAACCGGATGCTGCCGGATCGGCGCGGCACCAGCCCCATGATCGACTTCATCGTCGTCGTCTTGCCGGCGCCGTTGCGCCCCAGCAGGGTCACGACCTCGCCCTCCCGCACCTCCAACTCGGCGCCGTGCAGGATGTGGCTCTCGCCGTACCAGGCGTTCAGGTCCCTAATCTCAAGCATGCGGGCTTCCCAGGTAGGCGGTGATCACTTCGGGGTTTTTCGACACTGTCGCATAGTCGCCTTCGGCCAGGATGCGCCCGCGGGTCAGCACCGTGATCCGGTCGCACAGGCCCTCCACCACCGACAGGTTGTGCTCCACCATCAGGATCGTCCGCCCATTGCGGACCCCGGCGATCAGCTCAACAATGCGGTCCACCTCGCCATGCGCCATGCCCGCCGTCGGCTCATCCAGCAGCATCATCTCGGGGTCGAGCGCCAGGGTCGTCGCGATCTCCAGCGCCCGCTTCTGCCCATATGGCAGGCTGGCGACGATCGTGTCGGCGTAGCCCGACAGGCCGACATCATGCAGCAACTGCCTCGCGCGGTCGTCATACACCCGCAGCGCCGCTTCCGAGCGCCAGAAGTCGAAGCTCGCCCCACGGGTGCGCTGCAGCGCCAGCCGCACGTTCTCCAGCGCCGTCAGGTGCGGGAACACCGCCGAGATCTGGAAGCTGCGCACCAGCCCAAGGCGCGCCACCATCGCCGGCTTCATGCCGGTGATGTCGCGCCCCTTGAACTTGATCGTGCCCCGGGTCGGGGCCAGGAAGGCGGTCAGCAGGTTGAAGCACGTCGTCTTGCCGGCCCCGTTCGGGCCGATCAGCGCATGGATCGTGCCGGTCTTCACCCGCAGCGAAACGCCATCAACAGCGACGAAGCCGCCGAATTCACGCGTCAGGCCGTCGGTTTCCAGGATGGTGTCGTTCACCCCCGGACGTCTCCCTGTTGGAATTGGTTCAGATGTCCGGGGCCTTTTGCATAGACTCCGTTGCCGCGCAATACCGTTCGTTCCGTGAATTCCTTGTAAGATGGTTTTGATGGCAGCATCGGCGCGGCGATGGCATACCCGCGACTGCCCTGCCTGCGCGGACAGGTGAGAGCAAGGAAGTCGAGCCACGTGCGATACTGCTACCGCGGAGTGTCCGCACTCGTCCCAGCACTCGCAATGCTGGCAGCCGGCTGCGACCTCGGGCCTGACTACCGGCGCCCCGCGCTCGACCTGCCCGCCGCCTACCGCGCCGTTCCGCCCGAGGCCGCGCCGGCCTGGCCCGCCGCCGCCTGGTGGGAGGGATTCCACTCGCCCGAGCTGAACCGCCTGATCGGCCAGGCCGAGGCGCAGAATTTCGACATCGCCGCCGCCATCGCCCGCGTCCGCCAGGCCGATGCCCAGGTGCGGATCGCCGGCGCGCCGCTGCTGCCCGCGCTCAACGCCACCGGCAGCGCCGCCTGGCAGCATGAGGGGATCGGCGCCTTCGGCACCAGCTCCCTGCGCCGTGGCGGCTCCAACGCCAGCTTCGACCTGCACAGCTACAGCGCCGGCCTCAGTGCCACCTACGAGCTGGATTTCTGGGGCCGCAACCGCGCCACCCGCCAGGCTGCCGTCGCCTCGGCGATGTTCAGCCGCTTCGACCAGCAGACCGTGGCGCTGACGGTCGTGACCAATGTCGCGACGACCTGGTTCACCGCCCTGTCGCTCGCCGACCGGCTGGTCGTCGCACGCAACAACCTGGCCACGGCCGAAGCCAACCTCGCGGTCATCCGCGGCCGCTTCGCCGCCGGCACCGCCAGCGCACTGGATGTCTCGCAGCAGGCGGCGCTGGCTGCCGCAGAGCGGGCGCTGATCCCGAACTTCGAGAGCCAGCTGGAGCAGCAGCTCATCGCCCTCGGCATTCTGATCGGTGAGCCGCCCGAGCGGATCGAGGTCCGCCCCGGCACCCTGACCACGCTCGACCTGCCGCCGGTCGGCCCCGGCCTCCCGGTCGAACTGCTGGCCCGCCGCCCCGACGTCGCGGCGGCCGAGGCTCGGCTCATCGCGCAGAACTTCAACATCAAGGTGGCCCGCGCCGCCTTCTTCCCCAGCATCAGCCTGAGTACCAGTGCCGGCTACCAGGCCGCGGCGCTCAACCATCTCATCACCCCCGGCAGCGCCCTCGCCTCGGCCGCCGCCAGTCTGACCGCGCCAATCTTCGACGGCGGCACCCTGCGCGGCCAGCTCGACCTCGCCAAGGGCCGCTACGATGAGCTGCTGGCCGACTACCGCAAGACCATCGTCCAGGCGCTCACCGATGTCGAGACGGCGATGACCGCATGGCGCTACGCCACCCGCCAGGAGGCCCTCCAGCGCATCGCCGTGGAGACCGCCCGCAGGGCCGCCGAGATCGCGCGGGCACAGTTGCAGGCCGGCACGGTCGATGTCACCACGGTGCTGACGGCCGAGACGACCTTGTTCGGCGATGAGGACACGCTGGTGCAGGTGCGCCTCGCCCGCACCCAGGCGCTGCTGAACCTCTACAAGGCCCTCGGCGGCGGCTGGTCATCGGCGGACACAAGCCCGCCCAGCCTGACCCCCGCCATGCTCCCCGGCGGCCTCGCCCTCCCGGTCGGAGGCAACCTGCGATGATTTCCCCCCTGACCCGCACACAACACAAACACCACCCGCCCAAACACCACCGGCCATGACACCCTGGCGCCACAATACCCTGTCACGATATCCTCAGCCGATGGGAGGCCAGCACTCATGGACGCCCTGACACGGGACCCTGAAGCGCGGGAACCGCAGACCACCCGGCGCCGCCGATCGCGCCGGATCCGGTGGGGCTCGCTCGCGCTCTGCCTGCTGACGCTCGCCGCCATCGGCTGGGCCGTGTGGTTCTTCCCCACGACGGCGCCGCCGGCCCACAAGGCCGACCGCGACGCCGGCGCTCCGGTACCGGTGCTGACCACGCCGGCCACGGTCAAGGACGTGCCGATCTACCATGACGGCCTCGGCACCGTGCAGGCCTTCTACACCGTCACCGTGAAGGCGATGGTCGACGGACCGCTCGTCTCGGTCAACGTCCGCGAAGGCCAGGACGTCCGCAAGGGTGACGTGCTGGCGCAGATCGACCCGCGCACCTATCAGGCGGCGCTCGATAGCGCGGTGGCCAAGAAGGCGCAGGACGAGGCCCAGCTCGCCAACGCCCGCGCCGACCTGGTGCGCTACCAGAAGCTGGTCGCCAACAACTATACCTCGGCCCAGCAGGCCGACACCGCCAAGGCCCAGGTTGCGCAGTTCGAGGCCCTCGTGAAACAGGACCAGGCGCAGATCGACACCGCCCGCACGCAGCTCAGCTACGCCACCATCACCTCGCCGATCGACGGGCGCACCGGCATCCGCCAGGTCGATCCGGGCAATATCGTGCATGCCTCCGACGCGACCGGGTTGGTGATGATCACCCAGCTCCAGCCGATCTCGGTCGTCTTCACCCTGCCGCAGCAGGCGCTGCCCGACGTCGCCCGCGCCATGGAGGCAGGCGATCCCACCGTCCTTGCGCTGGCCCAGGGTTCGGCGTTCGGCACCGGCCAGGTACTCGATACCGGCACGCTGGCCGTGCTCGACAACCAGGTCGACGCCACCACCGGCACGATCCGGCTGAAGGCGACCTTCCCCAACCCGGAGCGGCGGCTCTGGCCCGGCGGCTTCGTCACCGTCCGTCTGCAGACCGATACGGCGCGCGGTGCGGTCACCGTACCGCCCGCGGTCATCCAGCGCGGCCCGCGCGGCCCTTATGTCTACGTGATCGGCGCCGACCACAAGGCCGAGCGGCGGGAGATCGCGGTAGGGTACCAGGATGAGCAGGTGGCGGTGGTCACAAGCGGCCTCAAAGGCGGTGAGATGGTGGTGACCGACGGCGCCTCACGCCTCTCCGACGGCACCTTGGTGACCCTGGCGAAAGCCGACGCGGGTGCTGCGGCGCGTCCGGCCGAGCCGGCGGCGCCTGGGGCTGTGCGGCAGTCCCGGTAATGGCGCGCTATCGGCACTGCCGGTGGTGGGTGAGCCTCCGTTTTTCACCACGGAGGCCACCAAGGCACATCGAGGGCCACGGAATCGACCCGCGGGCCGGCATCACCGGATGGCATTCCAATGTCCTTTGCGATCTCGTCGACTCTGCGGCCTCTGTGTTGAAAAGCCGAGGTCCACGCGGCACCGCCGGTGCGGTTGAGGCAGCCGATTTCAACACAGAGTTCGCAGAGACCGCAGAGGCAATTCAAGCACACCGCGCGGCCGGATTGCCCGACCGGCGGACAAGGACGCCGACCGGGTACCCGGCCCCCCTGTCCATGGCCCCCCGGTCCATCGCAGGTGCCCGAAGATGAACATCTCCGCCCCGTTCATCGCGCGCCCGATCGCCACCTGGCTGCTCGCCTTCGCCATCCTGCTGTCCGGCCTCCTCGGCTACCGCGCCCTGCCGGTCTCGGCGCTGCCCGAGGTCGACTTCCCGACCATCCAGGTCGTCACCCAGCTCCCCGGCGCCAGCCCCGACACCACCGCGACGCTGATCACCGCCTCGCTGGAGCGCCAGTTCGGGGAAATCCCCGGTCTGATCCTGATGACGTCAATCAGCGCCGAGGGCACCAGCCAGATCACCCTCACCTTCGGCCTCGACCGCTCGATGGACTCGGCCGCCCAGGACGTGCAGGCCGCGATCAATGCCGCGGCGGGCACCCTGCCGACCAACCTGCCGTATCCGCCGACCTACTCCAAGGTGAACCCGGCGGACGCGCCGATCCTGACCCTCGCCCTGACCTCCGACCGCCGCCCGATCGATATCGTCAGCGACGCCGCCGATACCGTGCTGCAGCCGAAACTGGCCGAGATCGACGGCGTCGGCCGCGTCACCGTGCAGGGCAACATGCGGCCTGCGGTGCGCGTCCGGGTCGATCCGGCGCGCCTCGCCGCCTACGGCATGTCGATGGAGGACGTGCGCACCGCCGTCGCCAACGCCAACGCCAACGGCGCGAAAGGCGGCTTCGATGGCGCGCGCCTCGCCGTCTCCCTCGGCGCCAATGACCAGTTGCCGGACGCCGGCGCCTACCGCGACCTGGTGATCGCCTGGCGCAACAACGCCCCGGTCCGCCTCTCCGCCATCGGCAGCGTCGTCGCCGGCGTCGAGAACGACCGCGCTGGCGCGACCTATGATGGCAAGCAGGCCGTCGTCCTGGATATCCAGCGCCAGCCCGGCGCCAACATCGTCCAGACCGTACAGGCGGTGAAGGAGGCGCTGCCGAGGCTCCAGCGCGCCATGCCCTCGGGCATCACGCTGTCGATCGTCACCGACCGCACCGAGACGATCCGCGCCTCGGTGCGCGACGTGCAGGTCACGCTGATCATGTCCGTCGTGCTGGTCGTGCTGGTGATCTTCCTGTTCCTGCGCAGCCCGCGCGCCACCTTCATCCCCGCCGTCGCCCTGCCGCTCTCCATCATCGGCACGTTCGGGGTCATGCAGACCCTCGGCTTTGCGCTCGACAACCTGTCGCTGATGGCGCTCACGATCGCGACCGGCTTTGTCGTCGACGACGCCATCGTCATGATCGAGAACGTGGTCCGGTACATCGAACGCGGCGTGCCGCCGCTGCAGGCCGCCTACCGCGGCGCCGGCCAGATCGGCTTCACCATCGTCAGCCTGACCGTCAGCCTGATCGCCGTGTTCATCCCGCTGCTGTTCATGACCGGCGTGGTGGGACGGCTTTTCAAGGAGTTCTCGGTCACGCTTGCCGTATCGGTTGTGGTCTCGGCGGTCATCTCATTGACGCTGACCCCGATGATGTGCGGCCGCCTGCTGCACGGCGATCACGGCCAGCCCGGTTTGATCTCCCGCTGCACCGAGGCCGGATTTGGCGCGCTGCTTGCCGGCTACCGCCGCACCCTGGACTGGAGCTTCCGCCATCAGCCGATGATGCTGACTATCGGCGTGCTCACCCTGGTCGGTACGATCGGCCTGTACATCATTGCTCCCAAAGGATTTCTGCCGAACCAGGACACCGGCGTGGTGCTGGCCGTCACGGAAGCGGCACAGAGCGCGTCGATCGGGAAGCTCGCCGGCCTGCAGGCCCGCATGGCGGAGGCGATCCGCCGCGATCCCGCCGTGACCGGCGTCGTCTCCTTCGTCGGTGCCGGCACGATCAACACCACCCCGAACACCGGCCGGCTCACCATCGCCCTGAAGCCGATCGGCCACCGTGACCCGATGGACGCCGTGCTCGCCCGCCTGCGCGCTGCCACCGCCGGCATTCCCGGTCTCACCGCCTGGTTCCAGCCGGTGCAGGACATCCAGATCAGCACCCGCGTCAGCCGCACCCGCTACCAGTACACGCTGATGGACACCGACGCCGCCGAGCTCGCCGCCTGGGCGCCACGGCTGCGGCACGCGCTGGCGCAGCGGCGGGAGCTCACGAACGTCACCAGCGACCAGGCGAACGAAGGGTTCCGTACCTATATTAATGTCGACCGCGACGCGGCGATGCGCCTCGGCGTCTCCATGCAGGCCATCGCCGACACGCTGTATGACGGCTTCGGCCAGCGGCAGATCTCCACCATCTTCAGCCAGGCCAACCAGTACCGCGTGATCCTGGAGGCGGACCCCGCCTGGCAGGCCGACCCGGACAGCCTGCGCCTGCTGCGCGTGCCAGCGACGAACGGCGCCCCATCGAGTGCCCCTGGCAGCGTCCAGGGAAGCATTCAGGGGAGCGTTCAAGGGAATGGCCCAGGGAACGGCCAAGCGAATGGCCCAGGGAATGGTCAGGGAAGCACCCACGGAAGCGTCCAGGGGAGCGTCCGCGGGAGCACCCAAGGGAACAACACCCCAGGGAACACCCAAGCGAACGCCCAGACTTCGGGCAGCGCCCAGGTGCCACTGTCCGCGATCGCCCGGATCGAGCGTGTCACCGCCCCGCTGGTGATCACCCACCAGGCGCAGTTTCCCGCGGTGACCATCAGCTTCGACGTGGCACCCGGCTACGCGCTGGCCCAGGCGGTCGATGCGATCGCCCAGGCCTCCGCCGCGATCGGCATGCCCGACACGATCACCGCCAACTATGCCGGCGACGCCGCCGAGTTCCAGCGCTCCCTCGCCGCCGAACCCTGGCTGATCGTCGCCGCCGTGGTGGTGATCTATATCGTCCTCGGCGTGCTGTACGAGAGCTGGATCCACCCGGTGACGATCCTCTCCACCCTGCCGTCCGCCGGCATCGGCGCGGTGCTGGCGCTGATGCTGTGCGGCATCGACCTCTCGCTGGTGGCGCTGGTCGGCATCGTGCTGCTGATGGGCATCGTCAAGAAGAACGCCATCATGATGGTCGACTTCGCGCTGGAGGCCGAACGCACCCGCGGCCTCGCCCCCGCCGAGGCGATGCGCGAGGCCTGCCTGCTGCGCTTCCGCCCGATCATGATGACCACGATGGCCGCGCTGCTGGGCGCGGTGCCCCTAGTGATCGAACGCGGCGCCGGGTCGGAACTGCGTTACCCCCTCGGCGTCACCATCATCGGCGGCCTGCTGCTCTCGCAGTTCCTGACCCTCTACACGACCCCCGCCATCTACCTCGGCTTCGAACGCCTGCGCACCCGCTTCCGAGGCGCCGCAAGCCCCGCGGCAGCCGAATAATGCAACCCCCGTGGCCCTCCGTTACCCTTCGTGTCCCCCGTGGTGAAAAACGGCCGCCCCAACCGCACCGGCAGTGCCCGTTGCGCACCCGCATCTTCACCACGGAGGACACCAAGAGGAAGCCACGGGGAAGCTCAATTCCCCAAAGCCCGATCGACCTTCCGCCCCGTCGACTGCGCCGGCCCCTGCGGCGGGTTCAGCGTGTCCTGCACCTTCTGCCCGGCACGATCCAGGCTCGAGCCCGCCCGCTCAGCCGGCCCTTCCTGATGGCAGGCAACCAGCCCCATCAACAGCGCACCGCAACCAGCCAACATCAGCACTCTACGCATCATCACTCCTTCACGTGTCGGAACCGACGCAACGGCTCTCCGGCGCCCAGGTTGCGCCGCGCGGGTAACGTTCCTGTTGGGGTGGGGTAAGAGATGAACATCTCGGCCGGCTTCATTGCCCGCCCGGTGGCAACCTTCCTGCTCTCGATCGGCCTGCTGCTGGCCGGCGCCGTCGCCTACCAGTTCCTGCCGGTCGCCTCGCTGCCGCGGGTCGATATTCCCACCATCGTCGTCTTCGCCTCCCGCCCCGGCGCCGATCCCGAGACCATGGCCGCCTCGGTCGCCGCGCCGCTCGAGCGGCGGATCGCCGAAATCCCGGGGGTGACCGAGATCACCTCGACCTCGCCCACCGGCAACACCGTGATCACCATCCAGTTCGACATCGACCGCGACATCAACGGCGCGGCGCACGACGTGCAGGCGGCGATCAACGCGGCCACCGTCGATCTGCCCTCCGACCTGCCGATCCGGCCGTTCTACCGCAAGTTCAATCCGGGCGACGCACCGATCCTGGTGCTCGCCCTGTCTTCGTCAACGCTGTCCACGGCGCAGATCTACGACGCGGCCGATACGGTGCTGGCGCAACGGCTGTCGCAGGCGCCGGGCGTTGCCCGGATCGACGTCAACGGCGCCGAGAAGCCGGCCGTGCGCATCAGGCTCGATCCTGTGCGCCTCGCCGCCGCCGGCCTCTCGGCGCAGGACATCTACACCGCGGTCCGCGGCGCCAACGTGCTGGAGCCGGTGGGCGGCTTCGAGGGCCAGGGACACGCGGAAACGATCGGGCTGAACGGGCAGATCTGGCAGGCCGCGCAATACGCGCCGCTGGTGATCAAGGCGGACAACGACGCCACCCTGCGCCTGTCAGACGTCGCCAGCGTGGTGAACGCGACCACCAACACCAAGCTCGCCGCCTGGGCCGACAAGCAGCCGGCCATCCTGCTGACCATCTACAAGGAGGCCGGCGCCAACGTCATCGATACCGTGGACGGCATCATGAACCTGCTGCCGTCGCTGATGCGCTGGCTGCCGCCCGGGATCGGGGTATCGGTCATCTCCGACCGCACTACGACGATCCGCGCCAGCGTCGCGGACGTGCAGTACACGTTGCTGGCCAGCATTGCCCTGGTGTTCGGCGTGGTGGCGGTATTCATGCGCCGGCTGGTGCCGACCATCGCCGCCGGGGTGACGGTGCCGCTGTCGATCGCCGGCACACTCGGCGGCATGTGGTTCATGGGCTTCTCGATCGACAATTTCTCGCTGATGGCACTCACCATCTCGGTCGGCTTCGTGGTCGACGACGCCATCGTCATGGTCGAGAACATCGTCCGCCATGTCGAGCGAGGCCAAGGGGGACATGGCATGCCGCCGCTGCAGGCGGCGCTGGTGGGCTCGCGGCAGATCGGCTTCACCGTGCTGTCGATCAGCGTCTCACTGGTGGCGGTGTTCATCCCGCTGATCTTCATGGGCGGTATCATCGGCCGGCTGTTCCACGAATTCGCCATGACGGTGACGATGGCCATCGTCACCTCGGCCGCGGTATCGCTGACGCTCACGCCGATGATCTGCGGGCGCTACATGCGCATCGCCGATGCGGCGACGGCGGCGCACGGCCGGCTCTGGCGCGCGATCGACCGCGTGCTGCGCGCGGTGGAGCGCTGCTACGCCCGCACCCTCGGCTGGGCGCTGGCGCACCGCGCCTTCATGCTGCTGCTGACGCTGCTGATCGTCGTGCTGACCGTGCGGATGTACGGCATGGTGCCCAAGGGATTCCTGCCGCAGCAGGATACCGGCATCATCCTCGGCAGCGCCATCGCCGACCCCGACGCCTCGTTCCACGCGATGGAGGAGCGGCAGCGCCGGGTGGTCGATGTGCTGCTGTCCGATCCGGCGATCGACGCGGTGTCCTCCCAGATCGGCGTGCCGAACGGCTGGTCGGTGCCGAACCACAGCTGGATGAACATCAGCCTGAAGCCGCTGCGCGAACGCGGCGTATCGTCCGAGCAGGTGATCAACCGCCTGCGCCCGCGGCTCGAAAAGGTCGACGGCATGCGCACGGTGCTGTACTCGGCCGCCGACCTGCGCGGCGGCGGCCGGCAGGGCGGCGCACAGTACCAGTTCGTGCTGGTCGCGCCCGATGTTCCGATGATGCGCCACTGGTCGCAGGCGCTGGAGGACGCGCTCAAGCACACCCCCGGCCTCGTCGATGTCACCAGCGACCAGGACGCCGGCGCGCCGCAGCTCAACGTCGTCATCGACCGCGACGCCGCCGCGCGGCTCGGCGTGCGCACCACCGACATCGACAATGCGCTGAACAACGCCTACGCCCAGCGGCAGGTCTCGGTCATCTACACCCAACGCAACCAGTACCGCGTGGTGCTGGAGATCGACCCGGCGCTGCAGACCGATCCATCCTTGCTGGACCGGCTCTATGTCGGTTCAACCACGGGGAAGCAGGTGCCGCTGTCCGCCGTCGCACGGTTCGAGTACGCCGAGGCACCGCTGGTGGTGCGCCACCAGGGGCAGTTCCCCGACGCGATGATCAGCTTCAATCTCGCCCCCGGGGTGGCGCTGAGCGCGGCCGAGGCGGCGGTGCAGAATGCCACCCGCGCACTGCGCATGCCTGACGACGTGCATACCGAGTTCGCCGGCAACGCGCGCTTCCTGCAGCAGTCGCTCGCCACCCAGCCGCTGCTGATCTGCGCCGCGCTGATCTCGATCTACATCGTGCTGGGGGTGCTGTATGAAAGCCTGCTGCACCCGCTGACCATCATCTCCACGCTGCCCTCGGCCGGGCTGGGGGCGCTGCTCGCGCTGTGGCTGACCGGCACCGAGCTGTCGATCATGGGCATGATCGGCATCATCCTGCTGATGGGGATCGTCAAGAAGAACGCCATCATGATGGTCGACTTCGCGCTGGAGCAGGAACGCCTGCACGGGCTCGCGCCGTTCCAGGCGATCCATGCCGCGTGCCTGGAGCGGTTCCGCCCGATCACCATGACGACGCTCGCGGCGCTGCTCGGCGCGCTGCCGCTGGCGCTCGCGTTCGGCACCGGGGCGGAGATGCGGCGCCCGTTGGGGATCGCCGTCACCGGCGGGCTGATCGTCTCACAGATGCTGACCTTGTATACGACGCCAGTCGTCTATCTGGCGCTGGAGCGCCTGGCCGGGCGGCGTGGCGCCATCCTGCACCCGGCGGAAAGCGCGTAGCCGCTACTGGCTGTGTGCGTGATTCACGGTTTCCGACGCATATTGGCCCTAGCGCAGCAGCGTGACGATCCAGCCGATCACGGCCCAGATCAGCGCCGAGAGAAAGATGCCGTGCGCCAGGCCGCGCAGCATGGCGGATGGATCAACGGCGCCGGCCCGCGCCTGCGTCGCGGGGTCCTGCATCACGGTATCGGTCGGTCGGTTGTCTGCATCCATGGTGTGCTCCTTGCCGACATCCGATAACGGAACAGTGAGGACACGCCAAGTTGTATCACGCAGCCGAGAGCGTATCGAAAACCCGGCACTCACACGTTCATGATCAAACAGGAACGAGAATGCGGAATTGATGCACTTGGCTAAATAGAATGTGCACAGATTAATGGACAAGATGCCGCGGCCATTTTCAATGGATTACAGGACGTTCATCAGACACCGCTTCAACTCCCGCCACCCGTGCCGTTCCTTTATGATTTCTTCTCAAAGAAAGTATTGCAATCTCACGGCCGCGTGACCCACAAAATCACATACCCGTGAAGGCGCCGGCGCCCCCGGAGACCGCGGTGAAGGAGGCTCAAGTGCAACTGCCGAACCGTTCGATCACGCTGCCCACCGGCCTGTCATTCGACATCCCCGATCTCGTCCTGCTCAAGGGCTGGGCCGAATTCCACGAGCTGCGCATGGGCATCGAGCTCGATGTCTGCGTCGACGACGACGAATACGAGGAACTGGTCGGGCTGTATGACGGCAGCTGCGCATTCCGCCGCTGGATGTTCTGGCGCTCCCACGAAGGCATCGTCGTGCAGCCCACGCTGGGCCGTACCATGCTGTTCGACAGCATGGCAGACGCGCTGGAGTTCCTCATTCCCCAAGGCGAGTGACCCAGGAGACTGACCAAGGCGACCGAGCCATCAACCGCCGAACCCGGGTCATGCCAACTCGTCCTCCGGCTCGGCCTGCTGGCCGCGCTGGGCCGCCGGGCCGGCATAGGTGTCCAGGTTGAAGGCCGAATTGATCAACGCGAGGTGCGAGAACGCCTGCGGGAAATTGCCCAGCTGGCGGCGGGCGACCGGGTCGTATTCCTCGGCGAGCAGGCCGACGTCGTTGGTCAGGGTCAGCAGGCGCTCGAACATCTCCCGCGCCTCTTCATAGCGGCCCTGCAGCGCCAAGTTATCGACATACCAAAAGCTGCAGGCGAGGAAGACGCCCTCCTGGCCGCTCAGGCCATCATTGGTTTCGTCCGTGAGATAGCGGCGGACCAGGCCGTTGACCATCAGGTCGCGGCCGATCGCTTTCACGGTGCCGCGGACGCGCGGGTCGTCGGGCGGCAGGAAGCCGACGAGCGGGATCAGCAGCAGGCTGGCGTCCAGGGTGTCGCCGCCGAAATACTGCACGAAGCTGCCGCGCGACTTGCTATAGCCATACTCGCAGACCGTGGCGTGGATCTGGTCGCGGAGCGCGCGCCAGCGTGCAAGCGGCCCCGGCAGGTCGAACGTCTCGGCACCGCGGATGACGCGGTCCAAAGCAACCCAGGCCATGACCTTGGAGAAGGTGAAGTTCTGCGCGCCGCCGCGCACCTCCCAGATGCTCTCGTCGGGCAGCTCCCAGATCGTTTCCAGGTGGCTGACCAGGGCGCGTTGGAGCGGCCAGCTCGCCGTCGGGCGCACCAGGCCCATCGCCGCCGCCTGATACAGCGCGTCGATCAGCTCGCCATAGACGTCGAGTTGCAGCTGACCGCTGGCGGCATTGCCGACGCGCACCGGCTTTGCCCCTTGATAGCCTGACAGCCACGGGACCTCCCATTCCAGCGTCAGCCGCTCCCCGGCGATGCCGTACAGGGTCTGGATCTGCGCCGGGGTGCCGGCGATGCTGCGCTGTAGCCAGGCGCCCCAGGCGTGCGCTTCCTCACGATAGCCGGCGTGCATCAGCGCGAGCAGCGTGAAGGTGGCGTCGCGTACCCAGCAGTATCGGTAGTCCCAGTTGCGCGCCCCGCCCGGGGTTTCCGGCAACGAGGTGGTCGGCGCGGCGACGATGCCGCCGGTCGGATAGTAGCTCAGCGCCTTGAGCGTCAGCAGGGAGCGGTGGACCTGTTCCTTGTAGGCGCCGGCGTAGGTGCAGCGGTCGGACCAGGCGGACCAGGCGGAATCGGTCTCATCGAGCGCGTGGTCGGCGCCGGGCGGCACCGGCAATTCGAGATGGGACGGCGCGTGCGTCATGACGAAGCGGGTGCGCTGCCCAGCCTCGGCCTGGAAGGTCGCGACCGTGGTCATGTGCTTGCCGTGCAGCCTGACGTCGCTATGCACCACCACCTGGCTCGGGCCGGCGACGGCGCGGATGCCGCTGCCGTGGTTGAGCCGCGTGACCCAGGGGATGGCGGAGCCGTATTCGAAACGAAGCCGCAGGTCGAGCTGCATCTCGACCGAGCCGGAACGGCCTTCGACAATGCGGACGAGGGAATCCTTCTCGACCGCCATGAAGTCGATGACGGCAGCCGAACCCTGTTCGGTCTCGAACAGGGTTTCCAGGATCATCGTGCCGGGCCAGTAACGGCGCGTGACCCGGAACGGGGCCGAGGGGGCAATGCGCCAACGCCCGTTTTCCGGCGTGCCGAGCAGGGCGGCGAAGCAGGCGGAGCTGTCGAAGCGCGGCCAGCAGAGCCAGTCGATCGAGCCATCCTTGCTGACCAGGGCGGCGGTGTGGCAGTCGCCGATCAGCGCGTAGTCCTCGATCGGGCAGGTGCCGGAGGCCTGCGCTTCGACGCTGGTGTGTGCTTCGGCGTTGGCGTGTTCCGGATGCGCGTGCGGCTTCCGGGGCGGGGTGTGCTGCCCCAATGCCGGCTTATCAAGTGCGTGCTTATGATGGGTCCCGGTCATCAGTTGGCGCGGCCCATCACTCGCTGCCCGTTATTGCCGGTGCAGTAGCACGCGGCGCCGTAGGGCACGGGATGCTCCATCGGGCATGTGTAGGGGCCGGCGAAGCAGGTCTGGTCATGCGGCAGTGTCGGGGTGTAGGCGTCCGGCGGCGGTGGATACACCGCCGGCGGCGGCGCATAGACCACGGGCGGCGGATAGTACACCGCCGGGGGCGGATAATAATACGGCGGATAGACCGGGAAGCCGAAGCCGAAGAACACGCGCGCCTCGGCCGGATGGGCGC